>JAFGKN010000084.1 GCA_016928605.1 Planctomycetota bacterium
GCCGACGGGTCCGGGTGCTGCGCGAGCCCGGCCTGCGCCTTCAGCGCCGCGAGCGCTCCGGCCCGCTCGACCGCGTTCCCCGTCGCGGATGCCTCGTCGACGCCGGCGGGCACGAGCGTCTCGAAGGGGATGCCGAGGCGGGCGACGAGCTCGCGGCGCCTGGGGGATGCGGAGGCGAGGACGAGACGCGGAGAGGCGTGGATGCTCATGCCGTCCGGTTGTGCCACGCATCGGCGCCGATTACAATGCCGGCTCGCATCTTCACGGGCGAGATCCATGCGCAGGAACGATGTTCGATAACATACTCCAGGCGATCGGCAACACCCCCCTGGTCCGCATCAGCAAGCTCTACTCGAAGCCGGGGATCACCATCCATGCCAAGCTCGAGGGCTTCAACCCGACCGGCTCGATCAAGGACCGCATCGCGCTCAAGATGATCGAGCAGGCCGAGGCCGCGGGGACGCTGACGAGGGGCAAGACGATCATCGAGCCCACTTCCGGAAACACCGGCATCGGTCTTTCGATGATCGGCGCCGTCAAGGGCTACGGGGTGGAGATCGTCATGAGCGAGGCCGTCTCCGTGGAGCGCCGCGCCATGATCCGCGGATTCGGCGCCCAGGTCACGCTGACCGACCGGCAGAGGGGCACCGACGGGGCCATCATCAAGGCGAAGGAGCTGGTGCGCGAGCATCCCGAGAAGTACTTCATGCCGGACCAGTTCAGGAACGAGTACAACAAGCTCGCGCACTACCGGACGACCGCCGAGGAGATCTGGGAGCAGACCGGAGGCGAGATCGACTGCTTCGTCTCCGCCATCGGCACGTCGGGCACGATCATGGGAGTCGGGCGCTACCTGAAGGAGAAGAACCCGGACATCACCGTCGTCTGCGCCCATCCGGTCCGCGGGCACTACATCCAGGGCCTCAAGAACATGGAGGAGGCCATCGTGCCCTCCATCTACGATCCCTCGAAGATCGACGTGACCGTCATGGTCGAGACCGAGCAGGCGTTCCGGATGACGCGGCGCATCATCCGGGAGGAGGGCATCTTCGTGGGGATGTCGAGCGGCGCCGCTCTGTGCGCGGCCCTCGAGGTGGCGCGGCAGGCGGAGAGAGCCCGGATCGTCGTCATCTTCCCCGACCGCGGCGAGAAGTACCTGAGCACCGAGCTCTTCACGCCGCAGTACGAGTCCTGACCGCGGGGCGGGCGCGGAGCTGCGCCGGCATCGCCTTCACGGGCTCCGGAACGGGCCGCCCGTCACTGGAGATGCTCGAGGTTCGCGAAGAGGGCCTCGAGGTTTCTGCCCAGCGCACGCCGGATCCGTCCCCACACGAAGCCGAGCAGGAAGGGCGGCCAGACGCCGTGGACCATCTGCACGATCTGGATGGTCTGCATGCGCAGAGCGGCGTCCTCGCTGCGGAGGACGAGCAGCCAGATCGCGACGGGCACACCGATGACGAAGAGCCCGCCGTAGAGGAAGCAGACGATCCAGGCCAGGGCCCGGAAGATGGTGAGCAGCCGCCGCGCGCGCAGCTCATAGCGGACGCGGAGGCGGCCGCCCTCGGGCGCGAGCGTGACATCGAGCGTGTAGAGAGGCGGCTTCTCGTCTCCTTTTCGACCCGACGCGAAGTGGACCGTGATCCGCTGCGCGGTCCGCTCCCGGATCCTGGGCGCGAAGGTGCCCGAGGGGCCGCTCTGCGCCAGGATCAGCTCGGCGAGCTTCTTCGAGACCGCCTCGGCGTCTCCGTCGACGACGGTCTCCCCGCTGGTCAGCGGCTCGCCGGAGAGGGGCTCCTCGTCCAGCCGCAGGGCGTCCTCGCGCGCCGAGGGGCGGCGCAGGCGGGAGAATGCGAACCGCACGCCGAGCAGCCACACGACCAGCATGGGGATGCCGACGGAGAAGAAGATCAGATGTGCCGTCTCGGGGCTCATGATTCCTCCTTGGGGCCGCGATGGTGCGGGTCGCGATGGTCTTCTCGTCTCGGTCCGTCCTCGCTCGAGACCGCAGCCGGCGTCTGCGGAGTCGGAGCGCTCGCACCCGCGGATCCCGCCCGCGCCTGCGCGTGCTCGAGCAGAGGCCCGAGATGCTCGAGCACCCGCTCCGCGGCGCCGAGGTTCTCCTCCACCGTGCGCCGCGCCCGCCGGCCGAGCTCCCTCGCGCGCTCGGGATCCCGGCGGAGGTCGACGACCGCCCTCACCATCGCGGCGGCGTCTTCCGCCACGATGATGGCTTCCCGGTCGAGAAAGCTCTCGACGACGCTCCGCGAGCTCTGGTACCACGGGCCGATGACGACCGGCCGGCCGAGGCTCGCGGGCTCGATGACGCTGTGCCCGCCGACGGGGACCAGCGTGCCGCCGACGAAGACGACGTCGCCCGCTCCCGAGATGCGGGCCAGCTCTCCGATGGTGTCGACGAGGAGCACGTCCGGTTTCACGCCCTCCGCGGGCCGGCCATGGCTGCGGAGGGCGCAGGTGAAGCCCTCGGCCGCGATGCGCGCGGCGATCGCCTCGGACCTCTCGATGCGCCGGGGGACCAGGATCAGCCAGCCGCCGGGCGCGACGTCCCGCACCGCGCGCAGCGCATCGAGAGCCGCCTCCTCCTCGCCCTCGTGCGTGCTGCCGGCCACCAGGATCCAGTCCTCGCTCGAGTATCCCAGCTCCTCGCGCACTCCCTCGGCGCCGGGCGGCGGAGGATTGTCGAACTTGAGATTGCCGCAGACGTGGATCTTCTCGCCGGCGAATCCGAGCCGGAGGAAGTTCGCGGCGCTCGCCTCGTCCTGGGCGCAGATGGCATCGAGATCCCTCGGCGGCCATGGATAGACCATCGAGAGCCGCCGGTAGCCGCGGAGCGACCGCGGCGAGAGCCTTGCGTTGACGAGCGCGACCGCGGCTCCGCCGGCGCGCGCGAATCGCAGCAGGTTGGGCCAGATGTCGTGCTCGATCACCACGAGGGCATCCGGC
>JAFGKN010000587.1 GCA_016928605.1 Planctomycetota bacterium
ATCCGTCGTCGAGCGTGAAGGAGTCGACCGGAACCCCGCTCTCCCGCTTGACGCGCGCGAGGGCTCGGATCGCCTCGAGAGGCCGCGACTTGTCCTTCCAGTACCAGTCGTTCACGAGGAAGATCATCCGCGAGGGAACCGCTCGCGTCTCGTCGATGTAGCGGATGAAGCAGCGCCAGGCATCGCCGGCCGCCCCCGCGCCGATGACGAGCGGCCGCGTGATGAGCGGACGCTCAGCATCGATCGGCCGGTAGTCCGCGATCGAGCAGTCGATCCGCCCGTCCCTCGCGTAGCTCTCGGCACCGGGATGCGCGACGGCGAAAAAGAGGTCGCGCGCATAGACGACCTGCCCTCGGCCGCTGGGAAGCCCCAGCGCGCCAACCAACGCGCCCGGCCCCGCGGGCCCTCGCGCGTCCGGACACGGCCAGCGGGCGAGCGCGACGCGATCGAGCGTTCCGGGCTCTCCGCGGATCTCGAGCCACCGCTCCGCCCAGCCGCCTCCTCCGCGCAGCTCCGTGATCATGCGCACCCGCAGGCCTTCGCCCGCAAGGTCGGCGACCAGCCGCACGCGCTCTCCAGGCGCCGACTCGCGGCGGGGCTTCTCCACCAGCCGCAGCGCCGAGGAGGCGACCGGAGGCCGGCCTCCGATCTCGATGACGAAGTCCTCCCCCTCGACGGCCAGCGATGTCGATGCGGCGCGGTTGTCGATGCGCGACGTACGGAAGCGCCCATCCTCGATGGAGTGATCGATGCGCATCCACCGGCTCGCGATCGACGCCACGTCCGGGCGGATCTCGACCTCGGCGCCCTCCGCGGCGATGTCGATCCGAGCCAGCTCCACCGGGATCTCCACCGCGGCGCGGGGCGGCGCGGCGTCCACCGCGGCGCGGGCCTTCTCCGGGCGGGGGGGAGGGCCGGCGAGGAGGGCGCGACCGCCGGCGGCGGCAGATGCGAGAATCGAGAGCCCGATCGTCCAGCGTCGCAGGGCAGCCATCGCGGTCTCCTTTCCAAGAGGCTCGTCTCTTCAGTAGTCTCCGAACTCGAGCCCTGTCTCGATGAAGGCCCGGTAGTTCTCCTCGATCCTGCTCGACAGGGGCAGGTGGATGGGCGAGGCCGTCGGCATCAGGACGAAGCCCCCGCCTTCCTTCGCCTGCCGGAGGACGCGCAGCACCTCGGCGCGGACCTCGTTCGGCGTCCCTCTCTCGAGCAGCTTCAGCTCCACGTTGCCCCACACCGAGACGCCCCTCGGGCCGCAGCGCCGCTTCACCTCGTCGAGCTCGATGTCGCCGTCGGGCGGCGGCTCGCACGGATCCGTCGCATCGCAGCCGGTCTCGAAGAAGAGGTCGAGCACGCGCGCGATCTTGCCATGGCAGTGGAGCCGCACCTTGCTGCCGGCCTCGTGGATGATCTCCGTCATCCTCCGCACGTGAGGCACCATGAACCTCCGGAACATCTCCGGCGGCAGGTACGGCGGCGTCATGTACTCCGGCCCGCAGATCCTGTAGAGATCCACGGTGCAGCGCTCGAGCTGGCGGCGGAGATTCTCCATCACCCGCTCCGCCACGATCTCCACGACGCGGGCGAAGTGCTCCGTCTCGCGGTGCGCCCAGACGAGGAAGTCCTCGAAGGACATCAGGTCGGCGGCGACGTAGGCGGGATCGGCCAGAGAGGCCATCACGATGCCGTGGTCCCCCAGCTCGGCCAGAACCCGCGGATGGTCCGAGGCGTCGTAGACGGGCGGCTCGTAGGGAACGCTGAGCGCCCGGTCGACATCCTCGAGACTCTTGCAGAAGTGCTCGACGACCCACGTCGTGTGCACGCGCGCGTCGGACTCGGTCACCGACTGGAGATCGCCGGCGGGAGTGTGCACGATGCAGGTCGTGCGCGTCCTCGCCCCGCGATCCTCCACGTGCGCATCGATCTCCACGGGATGGTCCGAGCAGAGGAATCGCTCGGTGGAGAGGTAGGAATCGCCCGTCGTCTGGGGATTCCAGTTCGTGATGCAGTCCGTGTGCAGGCGGATGGTCTCCATGAGCGACCGGTAGCTCGGCTGGAGGTTGTACCAGTCGCGGCTGTCCCTGCCCGCGAGCTCGTACGTGTTGATCGGGACCCGGTCGGTCGGCTTACAGGCGAGAGCGGCGAGCAACCGCCTCCGGCCGGTCCAGCCCTCTTGCGACTCTGATGGAATGGGAGGAGGCGATTCTCGATACATGGGAGGCTACGCTCGATTCGCGGGTCTCAAGGCGCTTCCGCGCCATCTCGCTCGCGGCGAGGCCGGCGGAGCTCGACAACCGCGGGCGCGCGCATCTCCGCGAGGCACACGCGAGGCCGTTTTGCCCGCGGGGATCCGCCCATCTCTGTTACCATGGGGGCCATGAGTGATTCCACACGGAAATCGCGCTCGCTGAGACGCCGCAGGCTCTGGCTCTTCCTCGGGTGCCTGGCCGCCGTGGCGCTCGGCTCCATGTGGGGCTGCTTCGCCTCTCCGGTCGCCGATCTCTGGCCGCCCAAGCCGGGGGAGCCGCGGCATGCGGTCGACGTCGTCTACTGGGACTGGCACACCCGCATCGTCGCTGCGGCGGATCCGCTGCACGAAGACGCCGAGCAGCCGGCGCGCTCGAGATTCACCGAGTGGGGCTTCGGCGAGGAGAGGTGGTACCTCGACGGGCATCAGGGATTCACCGGCGTGTTCCGGGCCCTCTGCTGGCCGACCGACTCGTGCGTCGGCCGTTCCGAAGACTCCCTCCCTTACTGGCAGCGGTATCGCTCGCGGGAGCTCGAGCGGTGGAGCTTCGTCGTCTCGAGCGAAGGCCTCGCGCGGATGAACGAGTACCTCGAGTCGCTGCGGGGCTCGCCGATCGAGGCCCATCCCGGGTGGTACTCGGGACGGCGCTCCTACTGTCTCTTCTTCGCGTGCCATCATTTCACGCTGTCGGCTCTGCGCGCGGCCGGTCTCCCGGTGCGCCCGTGGTGGGGCTTCACGGCATGGCAGACGCGCATCCAGCTCGACCGCGTGGCCCGCTTCCACGAGGCGGAAGGCCTGCTCCCGGCGAGCTCGGCCGCCGCGCCGCCAGACGAAGGCGATTCGTAGGCCACCGGCCGAAGGAGGAACCATGACGACACGAAGTCCGCTGCTGACGACCATCCCCGCGATCCTCGCTCTCGTCCTCCCCTCGTGGTCGGCCCGCTCGGCTCTGCGCGCGGAGGATGCGGCGCGGCCGCCGAACGTCATCTACATCCTCGCCGACGATCTGGGCTACGCCGAGCTGGGCTGCTACGGGCAGAAGATCATCCGCACGCCGAACATCGACAGGCTCGCCTCCGAGGGGCTGAGGTTCACGCAGTTCTACGCGGGATCGGCGGTCTGCGCTCCCTCGCGCTGCGTTCTCATGACGGGCCTTCACGGCGGGCACGCCTTCGTGCGCGACAACCACGAGATCGGCGGCTGGGAGACCTTCCGCGGCCAGATCCCGCTGCCCGCCGGGAGCGCGACGATCGCCGAGATGCTGAAGAGGAAGGGGTACGCCACGGGCTGCTTCGGGAAGTGGGGGCTGGGCGGCGTCGGCTCCTCCGGCGATCCGCTGCGGCAGGGATTCGACAGGTTCTTCGGCTACAACTGCCAGCGCCACGCCCACAACTACTACCCG
>JAFGKN010000588.1 GCA_016928605.1 Planctomycetota bacterium
GTGGAAGGCATCGAGGGGTATCTCTCCATGGCGATCCTGATCCTCCTCATCGTGGCGGGAAGCCACATCATGAAGGCCGGCGGGGCGATGGATGCCATCGTCGATGGGCTCGCGAGAATCGCGGGACGGTCGGTGGCGCGCGCCGAGGTGGCGATCTGGACGATCGTCTTCTCGCTCAACGCGTTCATCACGATCAACACGGCGGCCGAGATCGCAGCGGCGCCTGTTGTCTCGCAGCTCGGCAAGAGGTTCAGGATCCACCCGTACCGCCGGGCGAACCTCCTCGACGCCGTCACATCGGCGCTGGGCTACATCTTCCCCTGGGGAGGCGGCGTCCTCATAGGCTATTCGACCATCCGCAGCCTCGAGGGAACCTACGACTTCATCACCGTCGTCCCTCCCACCGCGGTCTGGCCCTTCGTGATGCACGGCTGGCTGCTGGCCGCCGTGATGCTGATCGCCGCCGTGACGGGATTCGGGCGCAGGTTCGAGGCGCCGGACGGATCCCCCGTGAAAACCCTGGTAGAATGACTACCAGGCGCATCGACGGATGGCGAAATTCTGGAGGGCTCCCATGCGACACCGAGCGATCTGTACAGGAATCTGTCTCGCCCTCGCGGGCACGGCTCTCGTCCTGCGCGGCGACGACCCCTCCTCGCCGGTGCGCTGCGAGGTCCTCGGAGGGATTGCGATCCCTCCGAGGCTCGTCATCCAGTGGGATCCACTGATGCTTCCCGTCGTGATCCACTCCATCGAGATCCACCGCGACCGAGAGATCGTCGCGCAGTTGCCTCCCGAATCCCTCGAATACTCGGAGGAGCCGCTGAGCGGCGAGCACGAGTACCAGGTCTGGATGCTCTACTCGCCCGAGGACGGCTTCCTCCACGGCAGCTGCACGGTCGAGTACGAGCCGCCGAGCGTGGGCGGCTTCCGCCGGGGCGACGCCAACGCCGACGGGCAGCACGATCTGAGCGATGCCGTGATCATCCTGCAGTTCCTCTTCCTGGGCGGCCGGTCCCTGCCGTGCGAGCAGAGCGCGGACTGCGACGATAGCGGAGTCATCGAGATCACCGACCCCATCGCCCTCCTGCAGTTCCTCTTCCTGGGAGGGCTGCCCCCTCCGGCACCGTTCGAGGAGTGCGGCCATGACGAGACGGACGATGATCTCGATTGCGCGGAGTTTCCCCCCTGCCACCATCCGCCGCCGCCTTGAGCACGCGCCGATCGCATCGGCTTCGCGCGCGCGCAACCCCCCACCCGCCGCCGCCGTGAAGAGGAAGCCGTGCACGCCGAGGGCCGGCAAGCTAGCCCCGCCTACCTGCACACGTCGGGGCAGCCGGGGATCACCGTGCACTGCGCGCCGCGCGCGGGCACCGGACCTCCGAGGAAGAGGAAGCCTAGCAGGTGTACGGCGTCGGAGAGGTCAACGCCCGCGTCGCCGTTGGAATCGAGCAAGCTGAGGTTGCCAGGCGAGAGGAGCGATGAACCATCGTCGCAGGGGAGAACGCGCGCACGGCCGAGGAAGAGGTGGGCGAGAAGCGCCACCGGATCGGAGATGTTCAGCTCCCCGTCCTGATTCAGGTCGCCGGGCAGCTGCCATCCCATGGGCTCCGGCGACGATTCATCCACGCCGGGCGATCCGAAGGCAAAGCTGCTGGCCCTCCAGCTCGAAGGGTCTCCCCAGGCATCCGGGTCTCCGTGCGGATCGACGATCACCAGCGAGGGGCCCATGCCGTCCGTCTCCGGCTCCCAGTCGTCGCCGTAGTCGATCTCGAGCAGCGCCTCGCCGTACGGACCGCGCAGGATGACACGATCGCCGCGGTTGTCGAGCTTGCCTCCGTACTCCCCGCCGACGAGGATCCCGGCGGCTCCATAGCGAGAGGCGAAGGCTTCGGCGTTCTTGACGAGCACGAGGATCCGGCCGGGCAGGAGCCTCGTGACCGGGCTCTCGGCGAAATCGAACCAGATGCCGTCATCGAGCCAGAGATCCGCGAGCTCGATGGCCTCGTCGCCGACGTTCTGCAGCTCGATGAACTCGAAGTGGCTCTCGTCGAAGAGGCTCCCCTCCGGCGGTGGAGCCGGATGGTACATGATCTCCGTGATCCGCAGCGGGATGTCGACGACGAACGTCGCGGAGTTGAGCGCGCTCCACTCGGTTCCATCGAGCGCGCGCGCCTGGACCAGGATCGAGTGCTCGAGGGCGATGCCCTCCGACGCCGGAACCGCTTCGAGCCCCGCCGAGATGAGGAAGTCGCTGTTGGTCGACGTGACGTTCAAGCCGTGGATCGCGAGCAGGTTCTCTCCGGGCTCGAGGAGGGAGACCGCATCCTCGAGCGCGACCCGCTCGAACTGGACCGCCAAGGCATCGGAGTGCGAAAGCGTGGCGTGCGAGTTCCACTCTGCGATTTCGGGAGCGTTGACCGCCTTGACCCGCGTCCCGTTGATGTAGGCGATGAAGCCGTCGTCGTACTGGATCAGCAGGTTCAGGAGGATCAGCGCGGGACTGCCTCCGTCGAAGAGGGCCGGATCCAGCGTGAAGGGTATCCGGATGTACGCGGCGCTGTTCACCTCGTGCATGATGTCTTCGAGGTCGAGAGCGATGTGATCCTCGTAGCCGGTGCCGGCATCGAAGCCGACTCCCATCGTCCCCTCGCGCCAGGTCGAATCGTCGAATCCCGGAAGAGTCCAGTCGAGACCGAGCGAGCCGTCGGCGGGCACGTGCGCGCGCGCCATCCCGCCGCCCGCCATCAGGACGATCGGCGCGACATCGCTCGCGGGGATGGCCCCCGGCGAGACCGTGCCGCCCGGAAGGCGCGGATCCGTCCCGTCGAGCGTGTAGTAGACGACGCCCCCCGGCGCGGTCATCGTCAGGCGGAAGCCCGCCTCGATGCGCCCGCCGTGGCGGCTGAACTCCGGCGCATCGACCGCCGGGTAGAGCCCCGCCGCGCGGAACTGTCCCAGAACGATATCGGACCGCTGCGGGAGGTAGGTGCCCAGGATCCAGTCCCTCTCGGCGTACCACTCGGCGAGCGTGAGCGGGGGATTGTAGTGCTGGTCGCCCCACCGGGCGGACTCGCCGACGATCGCCCGCTCGACGTTGTCGGCGAGCTCCGCGTAGCGCGGGATCAGCGACTCGGGAGTCAGGACGCCGCCGTGGAAGAGGTGGCGGTGCGCGCTGTCGGCGAAGAGCAGCCGGTACTCGGGGTTGGTGCGCAGGTAGGTGTGCGGCTGGCCGGTGTTCGCGTACGACGGTCTGCTCGTATCAGTGGAGCCAAAGTCGTTTCCGAGCGCGTTCTTTGTCAGCGGCGAGCGGGCCCGGTTGTTGCCCACCGTGTTCTCGTAGTCCCACGTGTAGAACTTGAA
>JAFGKN010000589.1 GCA_016928605.1 Planctomycetota bacterium
GCCCCATCTCATGCCAGGGGCCCGGAGGCGGTGGACCGTGACGATGAAGTTGAGCCCGGTGAGGATGGAGGACCACCCGAGGATGAAGGCCGCCACGACTGGGAAGAAGACGTTCGCCTCGGTCGAGCGGCTGTAGGGGACATAGAACGTCCACCCCGTGTCCGGCCCTCCGAAGCCCACCGAGATCAGGGCGAAGAGCCCGCCGGTCAGATAGCAGTACCAGGAGGCGAGGTTCAGCCGCGGAAAGGAGACGTCGTTGGCGCCGATCATGATCGGCAGGAGGAAGTTCCCGAAGACGGCCGGAATCCCGGGGATGATGAAGAGGAAGATCATCGTGATCCCGTGCAGCGTCAGGATGCGGTTGTACGCGTTGCTGCTGAGGATCTGCTCGCCGGCGTGGAGGAGCTCGAGCCGCATCAGGAAGGCCATGGTGACGCCGAAGAGGAAGAACACGGCGATCAGAACCAGATAGAGGACTCCGATGCGCTTGTGGTCGGTCGTCGTCAGCCACGAGAGGACTCCGCGGGAAGCGCGGATGTAGTCCGGCGCGGGCGCGATGGTCTCGGTGGGGTTCTCAGCCATTCTCGCCAGACCTCGATGTCTCGGATGGCCGCTCGGCCTTCCCGCCGCGCTTGCCGGACAGGAGCAGGTAGAGGAGAAACAGCCCGAGGCCGAAGAGCGTGATGCCCAGGATGATCCTGTTGACCTTCAGGACATACGTCTTGGCCTCCGTATCATAGCCGTAGCAGAGGCTCTCCAGCCGCTGCAGGAACGACCGCGGCCTGCCCTCCGCGGCGTCCAGGATCGCCAGCCTCATGTGCGACGGGAGGATCTTGAGCCCCGGGAGATAGCGGACGATCTTGCCCGTCGGGGAGAGGAAGATGATCTCGGAGGGGTGGTTGAAGAAGCCCCTTTCCAGGCGGAACCGGTAGCCGACTCCATCGGTCAGCCTGGCGATGCTCTCGGCCTCGCCCGTCAGGAAGCGCCAGCTCTCGGGCGGGATCTTCTTCCCGATGCTCGCGAGGAGCAGCTCCTTGTTGGCCAGCGCCGCGTCGGGCTTGTCCTCGGTGTCGAAGCTGACGGTGATCAGGTTGTAGTCGATGCCCGGCTCGAGATCGATCTCGCCGACGGTCCGGGCCACCTCCTGGAGCAGCGGCTTGCAGATGGAGGGGCAGCGGAAGTAGACGAGGCACAGGATCGTCGGGCGCGTCACGAGGGAGCGGAGCGCGACCGGCCGGCCCTGCTCGTCGTTGAAGATGAGATCGAGGGGCGCGGTCTCGCCGAGCTTCGGCTCGATGCCCACCGTCGTGTCCCTGGCGTACTCCTGCGCCGGCAGGGTTGGCGATAAGGCCAGCGCCGCGAGCAGGAGCCCCGCGATGCGGCGTCGCGCCGAGGAACGGGATGGGGCTGTTCTTCGTCCTTGGAACGGCATGACTCGCTCCTCTGGGTCAAAGGCGAAACCTTCGAGACGTCTCGAAGAGAGGATCTCCAGCCGCTAGGGTACTGTGCTTCCCGAGAAACCTCCACAGGGCCAGGATCAGGAGGCCGCAGCAGAGGAGCAGCGGGCCGGCCTCCTGCCAGCTCAGGCGAGGACCGCCGCCGTGGACGGCGGGCATGATCAGCCAGTAGAGGTCCAGCATCTGCCCGGCGAGACCGATCACCGACGCGATGGCCAGGATCCGCGGATCCATCTTGGCGCGCCGGCTCAACAGGAGGAAGAACGGCGCTGCGAAGCGGAGCGCAACCAGCGCCAGGGAGATGCCGAGCCAGCCGTTCTCCGCGCGCCGGATGAAGTAGATCGTCTCCTCCGGGAGGTTGCCGTACCAGATCAAGAGGAACTGGCTGAACGCGATGTAGGCCCAGAAGCAGGCGAACGCGAACTGAAGCGCGCCGAGGTTGTAGAGATGGTGCCTCGTCACGACTCCGTCGCCGAGGCGGCCCTGCCTCCGCAGCCAGATGGCTGCCAGGGTGATCGCGCCCAGCGCCGCCGGCACCATGCCCGAGAAGACATACACTCCGTAGATCGTGCTGAACCAGTGAGGCTCGAGGCTCATCAGCCAGTCGAAGGAGGCGAAGGTCACCGTGAGGGCGAAGAGCAGCAGGAAGGCGGGGGACCACCTGCGCATCTGGATCGTGGCCTCTTCCCCGGCCTCCCCGCGATCCTGGCGGAGAGAGCGGCCGACGAAGAACCGCGAGAAGAGGGCCCAGACCGCGACGAAGAGCACGCCTCGAGCGATGAAGAACCCCGGGTTCAGGTAGAGGGCCTTTCCCTCGAGGACGTGGTCGCCGCGGACGGTCGCCGGATCCGCCCAGGGGTAGATCGAGAAGCGCTGGGGAGCCAGAGAGAAGCAGAAGAGCGGAACGGCGAGGATCGCGACCAGAGGCGCGGGCGCCGCGAAGAGCTCCGCCACGCGCCGGACGACGACGGACCAGACCGCCCGGGTCGCGTGATGGAGCGCCACGAAGAAGAGGCTGCCGGCGACGAGCGTCCACACGAAGCTGAAGCCCCAGAGGTAGGCGAAGGCGAGCCGGACGCTGTCGTCCTTCCTCCAGACGGCGCACAGGCTGAGGACCGCGCCGAGAGCGATCAGGGCGAGCGAGATCCACTTCCCGGCCGGGCCGGGCGCAAAGGCCGCAGTCCGTCTCGCATCCGCGGAGGGCGCCGGATCCGCCGACGGATCAGGATCCGCAGGGTGCGCGGGTTCCGCTGCGTTCGGGGCATGGCTGGCATCCTCCCTCATCGCTCGAAGTCCTCGTCTTGCGGATGGAGCGCCCTCTGGAGGGCTCGAACGTAGTGAACGATTCTCCAGCGCTCCTCGACGGCGAGAAGATCTTCATAGGAGGGCATGGTGTTCCGGCCGCGCGAGATCACGTGGAAGATGCGCCCGTCCTCGAGCGCTCGCGCGGCGCCCGTGTGGAGCGAGGGAGGAGCTCCGAAGAGCTCGGCGACTCCTCCATCGCCCTGCCCCTCCGCTCCGTGACACGGAGTGCAGAAGGTGTTGTACAGCTTGCGGCCCTGCTGCAGGACGCTGATGGTCGGCCGCAGCGGACTCCGGAGGCGCTCCCCGGCGAGCTGTTCCGCCTGCTCGCCGCTCTCCTCGGCGGTGTACGGAAAGTGATCCATGGGGATGCTGCCCGGCGCCGGCGCGCGCTCCACGATGAGAGAGCGGCCGTCGGGGTAGCCGAAGAGGCTCTGGGGCCTCGCCTTCGGCTGCACGGCCATGTCGTTGAAGATCTCGAGGTAGGGCACGGCGACGAGGGCCAGGGGGATCGCGATCGAGGCGACCAGGAGGCCGATGAGGACGGACCTGAAGAGCCTGGGCGAGAAGCGTGGGGTCCAGCTCGCGAGGAATGCCTGGATCCTCCTCGGAGTCATCGGGCCTGCCCCCCTTCCTCCTCCCGCTCGTAGAGAGGCCGGATGTCCTCGCAGCCCGCGCTCCTGAGGATCTCGGCAGCCGTCTGCTCGTCGAATATCGCGTCATCCGCCTGGAGGACCACGGCGAACCTGTGGCTCGTCACCTCGGCCATGATGCCCGAGTCGTGCAGCGGCGAGTGCCAGCGGCCGAGTCGGGCGAGGATGAAGAGCGATGCCATGGTGCCCAGCGCGGCGAAGAGGACGAAGAACACGAACGCGATCGGCACGAACGCCGGCCAGCTGAAAAGGGGCTTGCCTCCGATCCGCACGGGATAGTCGACGGCGCTCATCCACCACTGCATCCAGAGGGCGGCGCCCGCTCCGGCGAATCCCGAGACGAGCGAGACGTAGGGGATCGGCGATTCTTCGAGCCCCATCGCCTCGTCGAGGCCGTGGACTGGATAGGGCGTGTGGCAGTCCCACCTGCGGAACCCGGCGGCGCGGACCTTCTCGGCGGCGCGGAGGAGCGCATCCGCATCGTCGAACAGGCCGGCGATTCCGACCTTTCGTCCGGTCTCATCCATGATGACCTCCTCCGGGCTGGCTGCCCGGCAGGATCGCCTTGGTCTCGGCCGCGGAAACGGCGGGCAGGAAGCGGCAAAAGAGCAGCAGGAGGCTCAGGAACACCCCGAAGCTGCCCGCGAAGAGGCCGATGTCGACCCAGGAGGGAGAGAAGCTGTCCCAGCTCGACGGCAGGTAATCGCGCTGCAGGCTCGTGACGATGATCACGAACCTCTCGAACCACATGCCCGCGTTGATCAGGATGACGACGGGATACATGAGGAGCACGGAGCGGCGGATCCTGCGCAGCCAGAGCAGCTGGGGCAAGACGACGTTGCAGGAGACCATGATCCAGTAGGCCCAGGCGTACGGTCCGGCGGCGCGGTTCAGGAAGGCGTACCTCTCGTAGGCGGCGCCGCTGTACCAGGCGACGAAGATCTCGATCAAGTAAGCGTAGCCGACCATGAGGGAGGTCGCGAGCGTGATCCGGTTCATCACGTCGAGGTGATCGCGGGTGATGATGTGCTCGAGTCGGAACATCCTGCGCAGGATGATGACGAGCGTGGCCACCATGGCGAATCCGCTGAAGATCGCGCCGGCCACGAAGTAAGGCGGGAAGATCGTCGTGTGCCAGCCCGGAATCACCGAGACCGCGAAGTCGAACGAGACCACGCTGTGGACGCTCAGGAC
>JAFGKN010000590.1 GCA_016928605.1 Planctomycetota bacterium
AGGGCGAGTGGCGCGTCGACCTCATCCGTACCTTCGTCGTCAACTACCCCGAGCAGGTCCAGCCCACCTGAGCGAGCCTGCTTCCGCGGCCGCCGCATCCCGCGCCCGCTCCCGCTCCGGTCTGCAGACGCAGCGCCGGTGGCAGACCACAGCCGCCCGGGCGCCCTCGGCGCGACGCCGGTCCCCCACCGGGGCCGATAAGGACCATTATGATGAGTTATTCCTCCGGAGCGGCACCAGAGTGGCAGGATGGCAGCTTCGGACCCGGTCCCGGTACCGCTCCCTGCCCGGATCCGCAGCCGCGTCCGAAACCGCAGCGACAGACGCAGCGGCAGCCGCTGCCGCTTCAGCCTCCGTCAAGCGGGTCGCCGAGCATCGCGGAGGGATGCCATCGCGACGGCTCCGCTGAGCTTGAGAGGATCCCACGCCTCGACGACATCGTCGATGCTGTCGGCCTCGAGCGGCACGAAGACGCCGGCTCGGCCGGCCCTGCGGAGAGCGGCGTTGAGGAGCGCCAGGTCGCGGGTGCGGATCTCGCCCTCCCGGCCGGCGAGGCCGAAGACCGGCGCCGCGCGGCTCAGCTCTGACGCCCGGTAGATGTGCCTCAGCTCCGCCGCCGAGATCTGGCCGGGCGCCACGGCTCCGGCGAGCGACCCGTACGTGTACGGAGCCCCGCGCGCGATCGAGAGGATGCGGCTCGCCGCGCCCCGTGCGCCCATGGCGAAGCCGACCCGGGCCGGAGCGGAGGCTTCCCTCTCCTCGAGCCACCGGAGCATGAGGGCGCCGTCCAGGAGAGTCCTCGCCGTGGGCACGACCTTCACGGCGGCCGGCCTCGACGACTCCATCTCGCTGGTGATGCCGCGCAGCTCCTCCGGCGCCGGCATGCCGGTAAAGTCGTGGTGGGAGAGGACGAGAGGCGCATCCTCGCGCAGCAGCGACCGTGCGGCCTCGCTGCCCCACTCCGCGTCGAGGAGCGCCGCGCCCGCATCGAGCGCGAGGCGGTAGACGGCGAGCCTCTCGGCATCGCCCCCCCGGTATCCGCCTCCCTGGGCGGCGAGCCGCAGGGTGAAGAGAACCGGAAGGCCGGGGCGCTCCTCGCGCAGGCGGCTGAGCGCCTGGATGGCCTCCCCTGCGCCGGCGAAAAGATCGGCGCGCAGCTCGATGCCGCTCCCCGCACGCGGCGGGCTCTCGCCGAGGAGGACGTCCATCGCCGCGGGTCCGTCGACCACGGCCGCGATGCCGCGCAGCGGAAAGCTGCGGGCCGCGCCCGCTCCTCGAGCGGCAGATGTCATCCCCCCTCCCCGGAGCCAGGCTCCGCGGCGCCGCCGAGGCCGGAGCGCTCCAGAAGCCGGCGCCACTCCTCGTCGCTCGTGCCGCGCCCGGCTGCGATGCTCTCGAGCCCGTGCAGCACCCATTTGCCGAAGGCGTCGGTCTCGAGATTCACCTCAGTTCCCTCGCCGGCCTCCCCGAGCGTGGTCCACCGGAGGGTGAAGGGCACGGCGGCGAAGGTGAACCAGCCGGCGGTCCGGTCGACGTCCACCACCGTCAGGCTGACGCCGTCGACCGCGATCGACCCCTTGGCGATGACGCAGCGCAGGATATCGGCCCCGGCGCCGATGCAGTAGAGCACCTGGCTTCCGAGCGGCTCGCGCGACAGCACGCGGCCGACGCCGTCCACGTGGCCGGTGACGTAATGGCCTCCCAGGAGGTCGCCGGCGCCGAGCGAGCGCTCGAGGTTCACGCGATCGCCGATCCGCCGCCTGCCCAGGGTGCTCCGCGAGACCGTCTCCGCGACGATGTCGAAGGAGATCCGCGTCTCCTTGCCCCGCACGGCGATGTCGGCGGCCGTCAGGCACACACCGCTCACAGCGATGCTCTCGCCGGTCTCCACGGCCGGCCACCGAGGGATGCTCGGATCCTCCGGGACGGCCACCGTCAGCCGCCGTCCGCCTCCCGCGTCGCGGAGATCGGCGATGGGCGCCGCGCGCTGGATGATGCCGGTGAACAAGTTCGCGTCTCCCGATGCAACCCGGTGGAACGAAAGCAGGCGAGAACGACAGGAAGCCCGCAGCCGGCGCCGCAGCCTTGCGGGAAACCCTCAGGTCTGCCGCGCCTCCCGGTAGATGCGAGCGATCTCGCGCGCCGCCTCGTCGGCCGAGAGGCGGGACGTGTCGATCGCATGGTGCGCCGCCCGCCGGTAAAGCGGTTCGCGCTGTGCGAGCACCTCCTCGACCTCCTCGGTGAAGCTGCTGGCGCCGGTGAGCGAGGGCCGCTGCGAGTCGCCCCCGATGCGACTCGCGATGTCCGCGGGGCGCGCCTCGAGCAGGACGACGATCCCCGCGCTGCGCAGCCGCTCGATGTTGCGCGGCCGGGTGACGACGCCTCCGCCGCAGTCGACGACCCGGCCGTCGCGCGCGGTCTCGGCCTCGACGACCTCCTCCTCGATCTCGCGGAAGCGATCCCAGCCGCCGCTCTCGACAATCTCCGGGATCGACATGCCGCTCCGGCGCACGATCTCCTCGTCGAGGCTGACGTAATCGATCGACAGCAGCTCGGCGACCCGCCGTCCGATCGTGCTCTTGCCGGTCCCGCGGTATCCGATCAGGATCACGTTCATGCTCTACCGCGCTTCCCCCAGGGCCTCCAGGACCGCCTGCTCCATCACTCGGAGGGGAGCATCGCGACCGGTCCAGAGCTCGAACTGGATCGCGGCCTGGTGGACGAACATGCCGAGGCCGGGGACCGTCCTCGCGCCCCGGCCCTTCGCGTCGCGGAGCAGCTTCGTCTCCTGCGGCGTGTAGACGACGTCGAAGACCGCCTGGTCGGGCCGGATCCACGCCGGATCGACGAGGCTCTCCCCGGTGCGGGGCGTCATGCCCACGGGCGTGGCGTGGATGAGGATCTCCGCCCCGGCCATCGCCTCGCGGAGGGTCTCGTCGCCGAGGCGCCGCGCCTCGACGGAGAGCGGCGTCCTCTCCTCGATGTCCGCCGCGAGCCTGCGGAGCTCATCCTCCACGATGCCGAGGAGCGAGAGCCGCGGAGGCGGGTCCAGCGCCGAGAGAGCGAAGGCGACCGCCCGCGCCGCGCCTCCCGAGCCGAGCATGAGCACGCTTCGGCCCGCCGCATCGACTCCTCCCGCCGCGAGCGCCCTCAGCGCTCCGGGTCCGTCGGTCGAGCAGCCGCAGAGGCTTCCCCCCTCGTTGACGACGGTGTTGACCGAGCCCACGGCGCGCGCGCCGGGATCGACCGCGTCGAGGTGCTCGATCACGTCCAGCTTGTGAGGGATCGTCACCGACAGCCCCCGGATGCCGAGGCTGCGCACGCCCTGCATGGCGCGGCCCGTGTCGCCGCGCCGCACGTGCAGCGCCGCGTAGACGTAGTCGAGGCCGCAGGCGCGGAACGCCGTGTTGTGGATCTGGGGCGAGAGCGAGTGCCCCACCGGATCGCCGATCACGGCGCAGAGCTGGGTGCGCGCGGTGATGTCCATGCGTCGTCTTCCATCGTCCTGGCGCGGCTGCCGGCCGGAGCAGTCCCCGCGCCGCGGCCGCGATCCTCGAGATACCAGATCATCCCTCGAGGGTCAACGCGGACGCGGTCCCGCGCAGGGACCGCACCATCGACGCGGGCTCTCCCCGCGTTTATAATCCCCTCCCGCGATGGCGGTCCGGCTGCCGCCGCGCCTCTCCGATGAACCGGTCTCTCCGCCATGCCGCTCCCCCGGACCCTTCTGCCCCTCGAGGCGCTGCACACCGCGGTGCATCACCGCCCTGCGCCGGTCGTCGAGGTCACGCCGCTCGACGAGGCCCGTGGACGCTACCTGGCGAGCCCACTGGAGCTGCCTCGCGGCGGCCGCGCTGCGATCGCGCTCGGGCTCGCTTCGCGGGTGCTCTGCGACGGCTACGCCCTCGCGGAGGAGGCGCGTCCGGGAGAGGAGCTGGAGGTCGTGGGCGAGATCGGAGCCACATCGCCGTGGCCCGGCATCGAGCTCGCGGAGGGGAGATGCGCGAGGGTCGAGTGCGGCGCGCGCGTCCCCGCGCTCGTGCAGTGCGTCCTTCCGGTCTCCTGCGCTCTCCTGGTCGGCGAGGGCCGCATCCGTTGCGAGGACGCCGTCCCCGCCGGCGCGGGCCTCCTGCGCCTTCAGGACCTTCCGGCCGCGGAGAGCCTCGAGGCCGGCGAAAGGTTGAGCCCCCGCCTGCTGGCGCAGCTCGCGGGCCTGGGCGTCGAGGAGCTCCAGACCGTCCGCCCTCCGCGGGTCGGCGTGCTGAGCGTCGGCGACGAGCTCACCGCGGCGCCCGCCGACGCGAGCCGCCGCGAGGAGCGGGACCTGACCGGCATCTGGCTTGCCGACGCGCTCGTCGCGGAGGGCATGGACCCCGCCGCGCTCGGGATTGTCCCGGACGATCCGGCGGAGATCCGCCGCGTCTTCCTCCGCGCCCGCCGCCGCAGGCTCGACGTCCTGATCCTCGCCGGCGGGCTCGGAGACGGCATCTCCGACCGGACCGCCGAGGCGATTCGAACGCTCGACAGCCGGATCCTCTTCGAGAGGATCCACCTGCGCGGCTGCAGCTCCTTTCTCTTCGCCAAGGCGAGCGGGATCGACGTCTTCGCCCTGAGCGGGCTTCCACTGGCCGCCTCGGCCGGCCACGACCTGTTCCTCCAGCCGGCCCTCAGGGCGCGATGCGGCGCTCGGCGCGGCCTGTGGGACTGGAGCCGCGGGCGGTGCGCTCCCCGCGCGCGGGAATCCGCAGAGGCCTCTCCCCCACCGCCGCTGCCGCCGGAGCCCCCCTGGCGCCTCCTTGCGGCGCGGCGCATCGCCGGCGGCGAGGGTGGCGCGGCGGTCAGCATCGACGGGCTCGCCCTCGCGGTCTGGGAGCCCGGAGATCCCTTCTGCCCGCGCACCCCGGGCGCCGACGGATGGGCCGTGGCCGCAGGCGGCCCCGCGGCCGTCGGGGAGCCGCTCTTCTACCTGCCGCTCGATCCCTCCCTGCGTTGACACCCCGGGGCCCAGGCCTATAATCGAGCCTCGGTCTCGGAGATGCCGGCGGCCCCGGGTCGCCGGCGTCGGATCGGTCGTCTCGCCCTCGCACCCGCCTCGGGAAGCGACGACGGGCATGACCGTCTGCGTTCGCAAGTGCGCTGCGCTCCAGCGTCGACGCGCGGGGACGAGCCGCCGGAGAGCCTTTGCGCCGCTCGGTGGGCTCGATTCCGGGCGGCTCCATCTGCCCGATCAGGATGCGGCTGGGGAGCGGATGCTCGCCTTCCTTTCGGTTCCTGTTCGAGTCGCTGCGACAGCCGCCGAGCGCCGGGACAAGTTTTGCTTGCCTTTCGACGCAAGTTCCGGAAAGATAGGCAAGTAGTAACGGCCTGAAACGGTATCCATTCCCAGAGCCAGAGAGAAGAGAAAAGAGCCTCCCGGGTGGACGGTATGCCTGGAGGGATGACTTCGGGCATGAAGCAACGGCTCGGGAGTGTCTGTGAGGTGTCCCTGCGGCCGGTGTATGCGGTTTTGCGATCTCACGAAAGTCGAGCCTCGGGGTACCGTCCGGGCGAGGACGCCCACGGCGTAGGAAATCGGTTGTGTAACTCGGAGGATTGGTTGCGATGAGTGCTTTGGCCAAGGTCTTCGTTGTCTTGAACCTGCTGCTGAGCTTGCTCTTCTTCGGCACCTCAGCCACGCTGTTCCTGACACGCCGCAATCTGAAAGTGGAGAGCATCAGCTACAAGAACCAGCTCACCGAGGCGAGGACGGCCTTCGAGAACCGGGCCGAGAAGCTCACCGCGGTGATCAGCGCGCAGGACAAGGCGCTCCTCAACCTGCAGAACTCGGAGAAGAACGCCACCGTCGCCTTGTTGAAGGAGAAGGAGGCGGTCAAGACGCAGACCGCCCGGGCCGACAAGGCCGAGACGGAGCGCGCCAGGCAGGTCCAGCTGGCCGAGTCCCATCTCAACCTGGCCAACACGCGCGAGCAGCGCATCCAGGAGCTGACCGGCCAGCTCCAGGCAGCGGTCGACAAGCGCGACGAGGCGATGGCCGCGAGCGCCCAGGCGATCGCCGAGCGCAACCGCATGGCGCGCGACCTCGAGCAGGCCAACACGGAGCTCCACCTGACGAAGGTCGCCCTGGTCGACATCGAGACGAAGAACAAGACGTACCAGCTCGAGCTCGCCGCCTACAAGGGGCACTTCGGCGACATCCCCCCCTCCACGACGCGCGAGTCGATCGACGCTCTCATCGAGGCCGTCGACGAGTCTCTCCAGGCCGTCGTCCTCAGCGTCGGCGAGGACCAGGGGGTCAAGGAGGGCGACGATTTCTACGTCTATCGAGATGACCAGTACGTCGGTCGCGTGCGGGTGAGCAAGACCTACCGCGATCTCTCCGGCGCGAAGATCGTGCTCGAGGCGGACGGCGCCAAGATCCGCAGCGGCGACAGGGCCACCACCAAGCTCAACTGATCCGGCTCGAGGAGACAGCTCAATGCCACCGACCACTGGAACCAACGAAGAGATCATCGAGAAGAGGGACTTGAGCCCCTTCGCTACGAGCTGCATCGTCATCGCCGTGGTGGCGGTCTTCGCGGCCATCATCCTGCAGCTCAAGGAGATCAGCGCGCTGAATCCCCGTGATGTAGACAAGATCGCGCGCGGCATGTACGCCCGCGAGGTCGAGCAGGACGTGCGCGAGCAGAAGACCCTGGTCGATGATGCGCTCAGAAAGGCCGATGCGTCCCCGCAGATCCTGTCGCGGATCGAGGACGTCCTGGGCGAGCCGGTCCAGCTCCCCGAGGAGCGGACCGTCGAAGAGGGAGAGGAGGAGGCCGTCACCCCCACCGAGGAGGAAGAAGGTGTGCCGCCGGTCATCGATGCGGAACCCCTTCCCGCCATCGACGAGGAGCCGAGCGCGCTCCCCGAGCCGGATGCGGACGACGAGAGCATGAATCTCGACCTCGAGGGCGAAGACGACGGCGCATGAGGCCGCGCGGCAGCCCCCGCTCCGGGCTGCGGGTCGCTGGATGGAACTGCACTGGCCGGGTTGCCTCGCGCAACCCGGCCTTTTTGGTGTGAGCCGGGATGGCTGCCCTGGGGGCTTTTCGGCGCGGTTCAGAGATGGAGCGATCCGTGTGACACTGGCGTATTTCAGAAACGAAGAACAGGCGCCGTAGGCGCCCGGCGCCCATCAGGCGCCGAGGAGAGGGAGGCCGCGTGTCGCGGCCGGTGCGGG
>JAFGKN010000591.1 GCA_016928605.1 Planctomycetota bacterium
AGGTACATGATGTCGTGGAAGAGGTCTTCGACCATCTGCTCCTTGGTGACCTCCCCCGCGAGGAAGCGGGCCACGTGGCGGTACTCCATGCCGAAGAGATCGTAGCGAGAGCCGGGGATGCCTCGCTCGAGGATGGCACGGACCTCGTCGATCATGCCCGATTTCAGGCGCGCGCTCAGGCGGCTGCGCACCCTCTGGCGGAACTCTTCTCTCGGCCAGGTCACCAGCAGCACCAGAGGAAGGAACTCGAGGTCCGTCCGGATCACCGCCGGCTCCCCGAAGCTCTCGGCGTGGCGGGCGATCTCCAGGGCGCGCACGACGCGCCGCTTGCAGTCGAGGACGGTCTTTTGGGCCAGCGGCGGGCTCCGGCGCTTCAGCTCTTCCACTAGCCCATCGAGGTCGCGCGCCATCATCTCGTCGCGAAAGGGCTGATCGGCCGGGACATCGGCCACCTCGAACTTCCGGAGCGCCGCCTCGATGTAGAGCCCCGTTCCCCCCACGATGACCGGAAGCCGGCGGCGGGCGGAGACCTCCGCGAAGGTTCGGTAGAAGTCCCGCTGGTAGTCGAAGAGGGAGTAGATCTGATCCGGCTCCGCCACATCGATCAGGTGGCGCGGGACCTCGCCGCGCTCTGCCCGGTACTGGTCGATGTCCTTGCCGGTGCCGATGTCCATGCCGCGGTAGACCTGGCGCGAGTCGGCAGAGAGGATCTCCCCGCCGAGGTCGAGCGCGAGCTCGACGCCGAGCCTTGTCTTTCCTGAGGCTGTTGGCCCGCAGACGACGAGGCAGTTGCGGGGCGAGGATGTCTCGCAGCAGGAGTTCTCGGCACCGGATGCGCACATGACTCCGCCAGGAGACACTGCGCTCGCGCGATGGTCAAGAGGCGCTCCGGAGCAGCGTTCCCGCCGTCCGCCAGCCGGCCGGATCCCGGGATGCCTGTCGAGCGTTGAGAGAGAGCCGCGCGCCGAATAGGATGGGCGGGAGATTCTGGAACAGGATGGCTCGCCATGAAGGCCCGTGAATGCGATCTGGCAACACTGCTGCAAGGAACTCGCCAGTACGTGGTCCCATCCTTTCAGCCTCCGTACCGCTGGAGCCGGGAGCGGCGGGAGACGTTCCTCGCCGGCGTGCTCGAGTCGTTCCGGCGACATCCGGATCGCGAGATCTTCTTCGGCGCGCTCGTGCTGATGCCGATCGAATCGAGGCCGCACGAGCTGGACAAGTCGCTCATCGTCGACGGCCACCAGCGCCTCCAGACCATGCTGGCCCTGCTGGCCGCGCTGCGGGACGCCGTGCGGGCGCGAAACCCGGAGCTCTCCGGGAGGATCCGGAGCGAGTGTCTCCTCAACGCCGAGCTGGAGGGGTATCACCGCTTCAAGGTGCTGGCGGGGGAAAGCGACCGCGCCGCGTTCGCCGAGGCGCTCGGGCAGACCTGCGACAGCCTCACGGCGTTCGAGGTGGCGCGGTTCTTTCTCGACCGGCTGGAGCAGGAGCTCGATCTCGATGAAGACGCCTTCTACGCCTTTCTCCTGAACCGGCTGATGATCGTGCGGATCGACCTGGAGAAGGACGAGAACCCCTATCCGATCTTCCGCAGCCTGCAGCGCATCGATTCCTCGGAGATCTCCCCCGGCATCGACAGCTACCAGCAGTTCGCCGATGATCCGGGGCTGATGGCCATGATCGCCGGCGGCGAGAGCGACGAGCTCGAGTTCAAGGAGGCGATGATCCGCCGCGACGCGAGCGAGCGGGACATCGAGCGGCAGGGGGCGCAGGTCGTGCGCAGCGTCGCCGGCTTCATGAACAGCTCGAGCGAAGGCACGCTGCTGATCGGAGTAGCCGACGATGGCTCGATCCGCGGCGTCAACCGCGAGTACCGCCTGGTGAACCGCGGCCGCGCCAACTGGGATGGATACGTCCTGAATCTCCGCAACATGCTGCGCTCGAGGCTCGACATCGCGAACGCCTTCCGCTTCTATGCGATACGCCGCCACACCATCGGAGGGCGCGACATCTGCCGGATCGACATCCGTCCGGCGGACTCGCCCGTCTATGTCAACAAGCATCTCTACGTACGGTCGGGCAACCAGACGATCGAGATGCGCGGTCCCGATCTGGTCGAATACGTCCGCCGGAGATGGGGCGAGAGCCCGGACGAAAGCGCTTCGCTGAACGAGGAGGCCTGACGCTGCATCGAGGTCTCGCGGGACCATCCCGCAACCTCATGCGGTTCACCACTCTGGAAAGGAGCATCGATGAAGATCGGAGCGAGAATCAGCCTTCTTCTTCTGTCAGCGCCGGGACGCGCATCGCCGGCGGGCGGATACCTTCTTCTCCTGTGCTCGCTGTTCGGTCCCTCCATCGGGTGGAGCGCGCCGGAGACAAGGCCGCCGGAAGCCTGCGACTTCTCGGCGCTGCCGGCCAACACCTGGCATCTGATCCACGCGGAAGACGGGGAAGGAGGCAAGGCGTTCGCCCGCGCCGTCGTGGCGGAGGACGTCGATCGACTCTACCTCTGGGGAACCGGAGGCCGGCAGCCGGCGAGGAACGTCTACCTGCGCTACGATCTCGAGAGCTTCGATCCGGGGGATCCTCGCTGGCTGCCCGCGTTTCCGCGCGCGCGCCAGGGCGAGTGGACGGCCGAGAGCTTCCCGCCCTTTCGCATCTACGGCCAGTCGGGGCCCGATGGTCTGAACTACGACGAAGGGCCGCGGCTTCAGGTGGTCGGCGGATACCACTCGACGAACCGCATCCGGTGGTGGGACTTCGACGGCGTCCTGCGGCCCAGCCCCGTCCACACGTTCAACATGGCCTGCTGGGACTCGCGCCGCAGCCGCATCCTCTTCTTCTGCGATGGATTCACCTTCG
>JAFGKN010000085.1 GCA_016928605.1 Planctomycetota bacterium
GTGCCGCGCGCCGCCATCACTTCCGGCTCGTCGAAGGCCGAGACCAGCCGCGAGATCCAGCCCGGCGTGGGCGCGCAATCCGCGTCGGTGAAGAGCAGGATCTCTCCCTTCGACTCCTTCACCCCGCGATTTCTCGCCACGGCCGGCCCCGAAGGGGGGATCGAGATGACGCGGGCCCAGAACTTGGCCGCGACCGCGGCGGTGTTGTCCGTCGAGCCATCGTCGACGACGATCACCTCGAAGCGGTCGCGAGGGTAGCTCTGCGCCCGCAGCGCGAGAAGACACCCGGGAAGCGTGGCGGATGCGTTGCGCGCGGGCACGATGACGGAGATGAAAGGCTCTTCGATGCTCACGACAGGCTGCTCCCTGAATGAGACACCCGGTCGCGGAGCCGCACGCTCTGGATTACCGGTCGCTGCTCAACCGCCCTCGCGGCTCCGCCTTTCTCTATATATCGAAAATTCCCCGCTCCGAATGGACCAGAGATTCCGGCCTGGGCAGCCCCCGCCGCGGAGCGGCGCCGCTCTCCTTCACTCGCTCGCCAGGTGGCGGGCGAAGGTCCTCAGCGCCTTGAAGATCCGCGTCCTCTCTCGCGGCCGGCACAGGACCTGGCCCAGCTTGCGCGCCATGTAGGAAGGGCGCAGGTAGAACCGCCGCCTCGCCTGCTGGCAGAAGGAGGCGACCGTCTCGCGCGGCAGGTCCGGGCGGTCGACGACGCTCCGGTGCAGGCCCTCCGGCGTCAACCATTCCCGGAAGCTCCGGGCGGAGACCAGGTTCTCCTCCCGGGCCCACCGGTAGGAGAGCGTGCCCGGATAGACCATCAAGGGATAGAACTGCGCGGTATCCGGCCTCAGGCGCCTGGCCAGGTCGAGGGTCTTTCGCATCGTCTCGACCGTCTCGCCGCGGTTTCCCATCATGAAGCACCCGTGGACCAGGAGGCCGGCCCGCCTCGCATCCCGGAAGAAGCGCTCGATCTGCTCCAGCCGGATGCCCTTCCCGATCCGGTCCAGCACGTCCTGGTCGCCGCTCTCGACGCCGACGCAGAGCAGGCGGCACCCGGCCGCCGCCATCAGCCGCAGCGTCTCCGGATCGACATCAGGCCGCGAGTTGCAGGTCCAGCCGATGCTGCATCCCCGGCGGATCAGCTCCTCGCAGAGCGCACGGACTCTCGAGCGGTCGAGCGTGAGCGTGTCGTCCTCGATGAAAACCTCCCGCACGCCGGGGAGCTCTCTCTCGATGTAGACGAACTCCTCGGCGACGTTTTCCACGCTCCTCGCCCGGTAGCGATGGCCGGTCATCGTCTGGGGATACACGCAGTACTCGCACCGAAACGGGCAGCCTCTTCCGCTGACGATGGGGATCACGGGCCATCGCGTGATCGAGTAGAAGTACCTCCGGTAGTCGAGGTGGTTGCGATAGACGCTGCTCACGAAGGGCAGAGCGTCGAGGTCGGTGATCCATCCACGCGCGGGGTTGCGGGCCACGCGGTCGCCATCGCGCAAGGCCAGCCCCGCGACGCCGCGCCACGCATCCCCTCCGGCGGCCAGCGCATCCGCAACCTCCCGGCACGTTTCGTCGTACTCCTTGATAGCGACGAAGTCGACGCCCGGAGAGCACTCCAGCGTATCCTCCGGCAAAGCCGAGACGTGAGGACCGACGAGCCCGACAACGCAGGAGGGACAGCGCTCCTTGATGCGCCGGGCGGCATCCGCATCGCTTTCGATGCTCGGCGTGCTCGTGTCGACGATCGCCAGGCCGGGGCGAAAACCGCTGGCGACCTCGAGGATGGGATCGATCCCCAGCCCGCTCGCCGGCGCGTCGATCAGCCGGACTTCGTGGCCGGCCCGCTCCAGCCATCCGGTCGCGTAGGCGAGCCAGAGCGGATAGTAGAGAGTGCCGCTTCGCGTCACCTGAGGGCTGCGCTGAGCCCTCGAGTACTTCGGCAAGTACGGAGGATTCAGCGCCAGCACCCTCATGCGAGATCGAGCTCCATCTCCCTTTCCTTCACCTTGAGCTTCTTCACGCGATAGCGGATGGAGCGGTAGCTCATGCCGAGGAGCTTGGCGGCATTGGTGAGATTGCCATCGGTCATCTTCAGCGCCTCCCTCAGGTACCGCTTCTCGTACGCGGCCAGCTCCTCCTCGAGGCGGATGCCATCGCTGGGGATCAAGGGCTGTGATGCGTCGCCCACAGAGCCCCTCGCCCCGGCGATCGGCGAGAGCATCTGAATGGAGTCGATGGTCGATCCCTCGGAGAGAGCCACATGCCTCTGGATGATGTTCTCCAGCTCGCGGACGTTTCCGGGCCAGTTGTACTGGGAGAGCGCCGCCCGAGCCTCGTCGCTGAGGGCCGTGATGCTCTTGTCCATCTGGCGCGAGTGCTTGGCGAGGAAGAAACCCGTCAGCAGCGGGATGTCGTCCTTTCTCTCCCTGAGGGGCGGCAGCCGGAGCGGTATGACGTTGAGCCGGTAGTAGAGGTCCTCCCGGAACCGCCGCTCGCGCACCTCCTTCTCCATATCCTTGTTGGTGGCGGCGATGATCCTGACATCGACAGGGTGCAGACCAGTGCTTCCCACCGGGCAGACCTTGCGCTCCTCGAGCACGCGGAGGATCTTGACCTGCGTGGTCAGGCTCATGTCCGCGATCTCGTCGAGGAACAGCGTGCCTCCGCTGGCGGCCCGGAAGAATCCCTGCTTGTCATCCACGGCGCCCGTGAAGGCCCCGCGCACGTGTCCGAAGAGCTCGCTCTCGAGCAGGCTCTCCGTGAACGCGCTGCAGTTGACGGAGACGAAGGGCTGGGTCTTCCGGAGGGAGCGGAAGTGGATGGCGCGCGCCGCCAGCTCCTTACCCGTGCCGCTCTCTCCCTGGATCAGCACCGTGCTGTCGGTCGGGGCGATGAGCCGCACCATCCGCATCACTTCCTGGATCTTGGGATGGTTCCCGATCATGTCTTCGTGGGCGGCGATCTCCCGCCGGAGGGACTCGGGGGATGTCTCCAGGAGCGTCCGGCGCTCGAAGATCCGGTGCACCGTCTGCCGGATCAAGTCCGTGTCGAAGGGCTTCCGGATGTAGTCGTACGCCCCGAGCCGCATGGCCTCCACGGCGCTGTCCCACGTGGAGAAGGCGGTGATCACCACGACCGGGATCTCGGGGCTCTCCTCCTTGAAGTGGCCCAGCAGAGCCACGCCGTCCATATGCGGCATCTTCAGGTCCTGGATGATGAGCTGGATCCGGCGGCGATGCTCGCGAAACGTCCGGAGGGCCTCCCGCCCGTCCGCAGCGGTCAGAACGGAGTACCCCTCCGTCTCCAGCAGCAGGCTCAGCAGATCCCGCATGCTCGGCTCGTCGTCCGCGATCAGGATCGTCGGTGGGAGCGCTGATGCGTGTGGCCGGCTCGCCGTCTCAGACATGGACCGCCGCCTCCACCTGCCTTCCGCTGACGGCAGGGCAGCCCGGGCCGGGCACGATCTCCCGGCGCGCTTCGAAAGCGGGCAGCAGGACCCTGACCCTGGTGCCTCCGTCCATCTCCGGCAGGATCTCCACGTGACCCAGATGTTCCCGGATGATCCGGTCGACAACGCTCAGGCCGAGGCCCGTTCCCCGGCTCTTCGTGGTGTAAAACGGCGTGAACACCTTGCCGACAGAGCTCTTGTCGATTCCTTCTCCGTTATCTCGGATGATGACCTCGACTCCCTGGACGCTTTCTTCCTCGTATTTGCCGCGGACCGCACTCTGGATCTCGCGATACGCACCCTGCCGGACCATCACCGAGATCTGGCCCTTCTGCGGGTCGGTGGCCTGGAGAGCGTTGATGCCGACGTTGAGAAAGACCTGCAGCAGGCGGTCGCGATCGCCGTAGACGCGGAGCGATGCCTCGGGAGGGTTCCACTCGATGCTGCGGCCGCCGATGTCCGGGCGGCTCCCGAGCAGCGAAACGGCTTCGGAGATGACCGCCACGAGGTCCAGCGGGACGAGGTCGGGCGGCGCCGAGCGCGAATACCGCAGAAAGTCCTCGATGATGCGGTCCAGCCGGTCGGACTCTCGCAGGACGATCTCGGCATACTTCGCCTGCCGCAGGTCCGTCCTGGAAAGCCTAGCGATCTCCTGCACGCAGCCGCGGACCGACGCCAGCGGGTTGCGGATCTCGTGGGCGATGCCCATCGCCATCTCGTGGAGCTCCTCCAGCTTCTGGATCCTCTGCTCGGCGGCCGCGATCTCCCGCTTCAGGGTGAGGTCGGAGAAAAGACCGACGCGGCACCTCAGACGCTTCTCGTCATCCAGGATCGATGAGATCTTCACCTCGATCGGCCGCAGCCTCCCCGATGGATCGGCGAGAGCCACCTCGAGGCGCCGTCGGCCGGTCATGCTGAACGCCTCCAGCAGACGAGTCCGGGCTTCCGCATCGGGCGACGGACCGGAGCGCCCCGCGCGCAGGACGTCTCGAAACGGAGTCTGGGAGTACGACGTCCCGGTTCCGGAGAGGCCGAGCATCTGACGCAGCTCCTCGTTGAGGAGGATGATGACGCCGTCGCGGTCGATGGCCAGCAGTCCCTCTCCGATGCTCTCGAGGATCTCCTTCTGCAGGTGCTCGGCGTATCTCAGGCCGGAGGAGAGCTTCGAGCCGAGTGAGGCGATCGTGTACAGGACGACGATGCTGGCGAAGAGGTAGATGAAGACGAACCGTCCGTTTCCGTTCGCGAAAACGCCAGCCGCCCAGGAGGAGCCCGCCGAGAGGAGCCCGAGGCTGTAAGCGAGCGTGGCCCCCCCCATGAGGATCGATGAGAGAGTGGCCAGGAGATAGGATCCTCCGGGGCTCGAGACCCCCGTGCCGGCGGCCAGGGTGACGAAGAGGATCGGGCAGAAGATGCTGACGACGCCCCCCGTGGACCAGATCAGCATCCCCTGAAAGACGAAATCGAGAAGGACCTGCTGGCGGCTGAATCCCCACCGCTCCTTCCAGGCCGAAAACGTGAGCAAGGAAACGACCCCCACCGCCAGGTACAGCCCCAGGAGGCTGTAGAGGAAGATGCAGGTCGTCTCCTTGCTTTCGGGCGCCAGCTGAGAGAGGTGGAAAGTGACAAGCAGAAAACCGAGCACCGTGATGAGAAGCCGGAATAGCAGGTAGTTCCTCATCCGGCGCTGGATTTCCGGAAGCTTGAAACCCTTACTTACCACTCAGACTCCCGACCATCTTGAAGATCGGCAGGAAGATGGCCATGACCATCCCGCCGACGAGGACTCCCATGATGGAGATCATCAAGGGCTCGATCAGGGACGTGAGCTGCTCCACGGTCGTCTTGACCTGCTGGTCATAGAAGTCCGAGATCTTCTCCAGCAGGCTCTCGAGCGCGCCGGTCTTTTCTCCGATGGAGATCATGCGCGTCACCATGGTGGGGAAGACACCGCTGGCCGCGAGCGGCTCTCCCAGCGTCTCCCCCTGGCGCACACTCTCGCTCGCCTTGGTGATGGCGGACGACACGATGCGGTTGCCGCTCGTCGACGCGACGATCTCGAGCGCTCCGAGGATCGGCACGCCGCTCTGGATCAGGGTCGAGAACGTCCTCGAGAAGCGCGAGATGGCGACTTTCGAGAAGAGTGGCCCGAAGATGGGAACGTGCAGGAGAGACCAGTCCAGGAACGTCGCCCCCTGGTCTGTCTTCAGGTACATGCGAACCAGGAAGAAGGCCAGGACCAGACCGGCAAACCACCACAGGAAGTAATTCTTGAGGAAGAGGCTGAGGTCGAGAAGTCCGACCGTGATCGCCGGAAGCTCGACATCCATCGAGTTGAACATCTCCTCGAACTTGGGGATGATCACGACGAGCAGGAATGCGGAGATTCCCAGCACCAGCACCAGAGATACGATCGGATAGGTCATCGCGGACTTGATCTCAGCCCGCAGGGCCGCGGATGCCTCCTGGTAGTCGGCGAGGCGGTCGAGCACGATATCCAGCTGGCCGCTGGCCTCGCCGGCGCGGATCATGTTGACGTAGATGCTGGGAAAGACCTTCGGGTGGTTGCCCAGCGCCTGCGAGAGGTCCTTGCCGGCGCGCACCTCGCTGGCGATGTTCTCCAGACAGGCCTGGAAGCCCAGATTCGAGGCCTGCTCGGCGAGGATCTCGATGGACTCGACGAGAGGGATGCCCGCGCTGATCATGGTGGCCATCTGTCTCGTGAAGACCACCATGTCGCCTTCCTTGACCCGCACGCGGTCGAGGCGCGGAGCCTTCTTTCCACCCCCCATGGAGAGAGAAAAGAAACTGCCGCCTGCCTGGGCTCCGCCCTTGCCCTTCCTCGGCTGCAAGGAAACGATCGTCAATCCCTGACGCCGCAGCTCGGCCACGGCGTCGGACTGGTTCCCAGCCGTCACTGTCCCGCTGGCTGTTCCCCCACCGGGCTTCTTCGCCTTGTAGCTGAATGTGACACTCATGAACTATCTCCCTTGGCCGCCCCTGACAGCCTTGTCTCA
>JAFGKN010000592.1 GCA_016928605.1 Planctomycetota bacterium
GTCCGAGAACTAGAGGGCGCCATGAAGCGCCGGCCGCTCCTCCCGCCGCCACCGGGGCTCCTGTTCTTCGGCTGCTTCTCGGGCAGGATCGAGATCCTCGATGCCGCCCGGCGTCTCGTGGTCGAGAGGTTCGGACCTCTTCACCCCGAGGGGGTCAGTCCGCTCTTCCCCTTCCCCGCAACCGAGACCTATGGCGAGACCATGGGACCTGACCTCCGGCGGCAGTTCTTCGTCGTCGAGAGGAGGTGGCCGCAGGACGGGCTCGCGAGCGTGAAGCGCGAAGCGATCGCCATGGAGGAGGAGATCCGCGAGCGATGGGCGGAGGCGGCCGGCGTCGAGCGGCCGATCAACATCGATCCAGGGCTGATCAACGACTGCCGGATCATCCTGGCGACGACCAAGGACCACGCGCACCGGATCTACCGCGGCGAGGGCATCTGGGAGGAGATCACCCTCGTGTACCGCCAGGGCCGCTACCAGCCTCTGCCCTGGACGTACCGCGACTTCCTCAACCCCGCCTATCACGAGTTCTTCGAGCCCCTGCGGCGCGAGATCCTCGAAGACTTCCGCCGCGGCCCCTCCGCGCCGTGAGCCTTCCGCCCCTCCACCTCACGAGCGAGCGACGGCGAGGACGATCACTTCCTGGACGCCCGCGGCCCGGAGCGCAGCAGCGCACTCCGAGGCGGTCGTCGCCGTGGTCAGCACGTCATCGACGAGCACGACGCGGCGCGGCAGGGATCGGCGCCGCGCCCGGAAGGCTCCGCGGAGGTTCCGCCTCCGCTGCTCGCGGGAGAGGGCTGCTTGAGCCGGTGTCCATCGGATCTTCCTGAGAAGGGGCCGGTAGGTCCGCCGGAGGAGATGAGCGAGGTCCTCGGCGATCTCCCGCGCGGGATCGCGGCCCCTCCAGATGCGCTTGAGAGGGTGCAGCGGGACCGAGGTGAGAACGCTGTACCCGGACAGGCAGGAGAAGTGGAATCCTCTGCGCCGGCAGGCATCCCGCAGAGCGGCGACGAGGAACCTGCGGGCCGCGCGATCCTCCTCGAACTTGTGCGCGAGCACGAGCCGGCGCAGCGGTCCCGCGTAGACGCCCGCAGCGATGGCGCGGCGGAACGGGAGCGGTCTGCCGGTGCACTCCGGACAGGCTTCGGGCGCGCCTCCTCCGGGTCGCTCGTCCTCGCCAGCGGGACGCGGAGTCGCGCAGCGCGGGCAGGCGGCGCCGATCCAGCGCACATCGGCGGCACACTCGTCGCAGAGCGGACCTCCGCGCTCGAGGGGCGCCCCGCACTGCCGGCAGGAGTTCGGCGCGAGGAGCGCGAGAGCTCCCCTCGCCAGAGCTCGCAGCGCGAGACCGAGGAAGGCGAGCGGCTGCACGCAGGCCGCCAGCGCCCGCAGCCCAGGCGTCGCGAGACAGGCGGGGAAAGCCGCCGCCCGCGCCGCAGGAAATGCTTTGGTGGGCGCGGAGGCATGCGCTATAGTCTCTCCGCTTCGGCCCCGAGCCTCGGGCATGTCTCTCTTCCCCGGACGGCCGCTACGGGCTGCTGGGCACCGCCAGAGCGGCCGGCGGGCGAGCAGAAAAGAGTGGCGACATGCGCGGCGAGGTTCGACTATACTCGAAAGCCGTGGCCCCGCCACCCGACAATTCCGGAAATCCGCGGCGGCGTAGCTCAGCTGGTAGAGCAACGGACTCATAACCCGTGTGTCCCCGGTTCAATCCCGGGCGCCGCTACCAAACACGAGAGAAGGGCTCAGGTGCTCGGACCTGAGTCCTTCTCCTCGACGATCCGAGGCGGGACGGCGGACCACTATGAGTGCCGTCTGCGCGCGTGGTGTTCCCCAAGGAGGTTGGACCATGGAGCTGAGAAACCTGCTCGTCACGACGGATTTCTCCGAGCATGCCCGGAAGGCCTATCCAGCGGCCACAGCCCTCGCGAAGGAGTTCCAGGCTCGCATCCATCTCGTCCACGTCGCCGATGCCCTGCCCCCCTTCTACTACATGAACTACGAGGGCCTGGGCACCGAGATCCCGCAGACCGACTACTTCGACGAGCTCGACCGGCAGCTCAGGGAAGAGGTGCGGCACGCCGCCTTCGAGCAGCTCGAGATCAACCCGCATCTGCTCCACGACGGCCAGCCCCACGAGGTTCTGAAGACGCTCTGCGAGAAGGAAGCGATCGACCTTCTCGTCATCTCGACGCACGGCCACACGAGCTTCGGGCATGCCCTGCTGGGCAGCTTCGCGCAGAAGATCGTCCGCCACTCGGACGTCCCCGTCCTGATCTACCGGGAAAAGGAGGGCGCCGCGCAGCCGTACGTTCCCAGGGAGATCATCGTCCCGTTCGATTTCTCCGAAAACTCCCGCGCGGTCATCCCGGCCGTCAAGGAGATCTCCAGCGAGTATCGCTCGCGGTTCACGTTCCTCTACGTGCTCGAGTCCGTCCCTGCCGTGGTGAGCATGACGCCCGGCGGAGTCTTCTACGATTCGTTCTGGCAGGCGGCCCGCGATGCGGCCGGACAGGCCCAGGAGCACTTCGACAAGCTCAAGGCCGAGCAGTTCCCCGACGTCGACGCCCGCCTCGAGACGGCCGACGGCATACCTTACCTCAAGATCATCGACCGCGCTCGCGAGCTGAGCGCCGACCTGGTCCTCATGACCACGCACGGCTGGACAGGTCTCAAGCACTTCTTCCTCGGAAGCGTGTCCGAGAAGATCGTGCGAAAGGCGCCGTGCTCCGTGCTCACGCTGCGGCCCGCCGATGCCGAGGAGAAGCCTTGAGGCCGCGGGCATCCATCCGGGCTCGCCCCGCGAGGGAACGGGACGCCATGTCTCGCTGGCTCCTCCCTTCGCTGGCCTCTCTATGCCTCGCCTCCGCCTGCTCCTCTCCGCGGATCACTCGAGACTTCGAGGAGGCATCCGACACCGTCGAGCTCTCCCTGGGGCCTCTGCCCCTGGGAGGACTCTCCCGCATGACGCTCAGCGCCGCCTTCTCGAGCTACGACGTGAAGCCGGTCGAGGCGACGTACATCGACGCGCGATTCTCGCTCTCCGACTTCCACGCCGTTCACTTCTTCGCCGACGGCAGGAAGTACTCCTACCCGAGGCTCCTCTTCGAGGAGAGCAGCGTGCGCATCCCGCTGGAGGAGTTCCTGTCGATCGGGAGCGCGAGCCACGTCGCCGTCGGCTTCGACACGCTCGACGACCCTGCAGCTCCCCTGCGGCTCGATCCGGCGCACTTGAGGCTCCTCCACCGCTTCACCACCGAGGCCGAGTACCACTACGAGCGAGCCCGCCGCGAGCGCCGGGGTTGACCCGGCCCGAGAGCAGGGCGGCACCAGCCGCCGGGCGATCGCACGCATGAGCGGCATCCGCACGCCGCGGGCGGCGTGCGCGTGTCAGATAATCTGTCACCTGGCAGGTCGGCAGGCTGCGAGTCTGGCGAGAGCCATGGCGCTGAAAGCACTTGGGACGCTGCGCCCCGTCCGGAGGATGGGCATGAAGGTTGCACTCTGTCCCGGCGAGACCCGACACCCAACACCCCATACCCTCCATATCCCTCCTCAATGACTGGGGCCACGAGCCAAGCGCTCGTGGCCCTCATGCCTTTCTGGCCGCTCAGGCGCCCGCGGCGGAGTCCTCCGGCGACCGGCGAGGCCGGACCAGGATCCGACGCGCCGTTCCCCCGTCGGAGAGCCGGAGATGCCGGGCAGTTGCTGAGCTGAGCGGCTACATGCCCTTCGGGATCAAAAGCCCTCGATGATCATCGGGTAGGCGGTCCGCATCGAGGTCCCATCGAGGAGGATCACCAGCTCGGCGTCGAAGCAGTCGTACTTCTCGTCGGCCGAGCCGAGCGCTGTGGGACGTTCGCGCGACTTGTTGCCGACCGCGTAGATGTACTTCGTCCCCTTCCGCTCGAAGTCCTTGCTCTCGGCCTTGCCGCGCCGGATGATCGGAGCGTTCTTGGCCATGGCGACGCGGTACGAGGCCCCCTGGTAGAGCACCGTCAGTCCTCCGCCGGTGTCTTCGACCTGAGCATCGACCCACTCGAGCTTCGGATCCTGCTTGTCCTTGAAGGCCTTGTTGACCTCGATGTGCCCCTCCTTCCCGGCGAGGGCGGCCTTGGCGTTCTGGATCTGCCGGTCCTGCCCGTCCGTGAGCACGCCCCCGCCCACGCCGCCTCGGTGCGGCACTCGGTAGACCGCGGGTCGCCCGAAGATCTTGATCGTCTCGTCCGGCTCCAGATCGGTCAGCTTGATGACCCGCTGGTCCTTGAGACGAACGATGTCCTTCGGGATCCTGAGGAAAGCCTTGGTCAGCTGGGGGCGGCCGCGGCTGTCTTTCTTCCGGTAGCTGATCTCGCAGAGGACCTCGTCCTCCTCCCCCTTGAGCAGCTTCTTGA
>JAFGKN010000593.1 GCA_016928605.1 Planctomycetota bacterium
GCGGATTCGGAGGCGTATTGGTAAATACGCTGAGAATACGCGATTGAGGAGCGGCCGAAGATGGCGTGAAGATGAGATGCGAAATGAAGCGTTTATCTCGTTACGGCCCCTTAAGAGCGGCCGGGCGCCTGGCGCCGTCTCGATCAGCGCGCGGCTTCCAGAGCACCGCTCGAGCCGCTTGGCTTCCTGCGCACCACCCAGCTCTGGCGGCTCTCGATGCCGTGCTGGTCCTTCGCGGCGAGGGTGATGATGTTGAGGCCCTCGGAGAGCCGCACCGGCGTCTTGACCTCGAGCCGGTCGCTGCCTCCGGATCCCATGAAGTAGATCTTGTCGGGATTCTGAAGCTGAGTGCCCACGGCGAGATTCGTGATCCAGACCTTGAAGTCCTGCGTCCGGGAGGAGACAAGCCCCTCGAGCCGGAGCTCGTCGCGATCGGTCAGGAGCAGCGCCTCGGAGGAGTCGGGATCGACGAGCTTCAGCACGATCGACGGCGGCTCGAACCTCTGCCCGTTCGGAAAGCCGAGGCCCCTCGCGTCCTCTGCGAGGATCTGCAGCTCCCTGGTGAGGGACTCTCCGGAGTAGGAGTCGTAGATGACCAGATCGAACCGGTAGGTCTCCACGGGCTCGCCGTCGCGCACCTTGAACTGGAACTCCACCTCGCTCTGCTGGCCGGGCGCCAGATCGGTGAACTCGATCCGGCCGGCCTCGAGGAAGATCTGCCGGCCGGTCTTGTTGCGGAGGATCGCCACGCCCTTGTGAGCGATGCCCTTTCCCGTGTTGAAGATGGTGAGCTTCATGGAGACGTCCGAGTCCTCCCGGATCTTCTCCAGGAGCTCTCCATCGCTGCCGCGGAGCTCCGCCTGGTACGCGAACGAGGGCCGCTCCTTCGAAGGCAGGATGATCTCGATGCCGGCGGTGTGGAAGACCTTCCCGTCGTCTCCGCTCACCTCGAGGGTGATGTCGCTGCTCTGCGCTCTGGTGAAGTAGGGGAGGCGGATCTTGTGGCTCCTCTGGATGGTCTGGCCCGGATCGATCTTCCCGAAGAGGATCTCGAACCCCTTGAAGACGTGGTAGTCGGACTCGGCGATCGCCTTGATCCGGTAGAGCGGCCGGGGGCCGCGGTTCGTGGCCTTCGCATCCACCACCAGGAAGTTGAGCGGCACGGGGTCCTCCGCGTCTTCGGAAGGCTCCTGGATGAACCGGCGCTCGATCTTCAGATCGAACTCGCCGGGGGCGATCTCGCCCGGAGGCCCGTCGGCCTCCCAGTTCGTCCCCTGGCGCCCAAGCTCGGCGACGATCTCGGCGAAGAACTCCTTCTCCAGCCGGTCGAACGCCTCCGTGTTCTTGTTCAGGAGGGCGCGCGGCTGGAACGGGATCTCCGCCAGCGCCAGGACGCGCAGGGCCATCTGGACGAGGGGATCCCTCTCGGGCTCTAGCTCTCCCGCGATGAACCTCTCCGAGGGCGTCGACTCATCCTCGGCGGGGGTGTGGAAGTACTTCACGCGGTAAGTCGGCTCCTCCTCCTTCTTGTACTTCGAGACGATGTGCGTCTCGTAGTCCATCTCCTTGAGGTAGTTGTCCACCGGGAAGACGTTCGTGGCCTCGTCGGTGATCGAGACCTCCTGGGCGAAGATGTCGGGGACGACGCCCGTCTCCTGGATGGAGATGTTGCCGGGGATCAGGTACTCGCTGACGGTGATCTTGAGCTGAGCGCCGTGCTTCAGCCCCTGGAGCTGCTGGACGGAACCCTTGCCGAACGTGCGGCCGCCGAGGATCAGGGCGCGGTCGTTCTTCTGCAGCGCTCCCAGGACGATCTCCGCTCCGGAGGCCGATCCCTCATCGGCCAGCATCACGATCGGATACTCCGGCTCGTAGCCGTCGTCGCCGGCCCGCGTGCGCATGAGGAAGTCGTCCTTCTTGGCGGTGATCACGATGTCTCCCTGCTTCAGGAAGAGGTCGGACATCAGGATCGCCTGTGTGAGAAGCCCGCCCGAGTTGCCCCGCAGGTCGAGGATGAGCCCCGCGAGCGGGCCCTTGTTCTCCACGCGCAGGCGCGTGAGGTTCTCCTCGAGGGAAGGGGTCGTCAGCTGGTCGAAGTTGATCACCTTGACGTAGCCGACGCCCCCCTTCCAGGGGCTCTTCCCGTCCGGATCCCAGTTCTCGATCAGCTTCGACTCGACGCTCTTGATGCGCACCCTCTGCCGGACGACGGGGACCACGAGGGTTTCCATCACGGCCTTGTCCTTGGCCGAGCGGCGGCGGATCGTGAGGACGACCTCCGATCCGGTGGGACCGCGGATCTTCTGCACGGCTTCCGTGATCGTCATGTTGATCGTGGACTCGTCGTCGATCTTCGTGATCAGGTCGTCCTTCTTGAAGCCGGCGGCGAAGGCGGGAGTTTCCTTGAGCACCTGCTTGACCTGCAGGCGGCCGTCCTCGGTCGCGCCGACCATCATGCCGACGCCGGAGATCTCTCCCTTGATGTGGGTCTCGAAGTCCTCGAAGTTCTCCGGAGGAAAGACCAGCGTGTGGGGGTCGATCCCCGAGAGGTAGCCGTTGGCCGCGGCGTAGCGCAGGTCGTTGAGGCTGGCGCTGCCCCGATAGTGCAGCGACAGGAAGTTGAAGATCGCCTCGAGCAGGTTCACCGAGTCCTGGCGCGTCTTGACCTGCTGCAGGGAGAACACCTTGGTGTTCTCGGCGACGTGCATCGCGACGAGCGCATCGAGGGGATCGTCCTCCACGTAGATCTCGTCGGCCGCGAGCTCGAGCGACGAGAGCGCGCGCTCGACGAGGGGGCCGGGCTGGATGCGCTCGAGGTCCAGGTAGCTCCGCTGGAGGTGGCGGTCGATCAGGCGGAAGAGGTCCGGAAAGTCGGCGCCTTCCGCCTCCCTCTCCACCTCGGCCCGCGAGGTGACCGCGACCGCGAGCAGGAGAGAGAGCGCCACGAAGCTGGAGAGGACGAGAAACAGCCCCCGCAGGAGAGGAAGCGACCGGCTCGCGAGATCGGCTGCGGGACGGCTCTGGCGCGGCATGAGGCCCATGAATACTCCTTGCCTTGCCCCGCGGCGAGCCGCAGGGGAGAGGGTCTCGGGCTTCGCGGAAGAGAGGGTCCCGCGAGCTCACAGAATCTGTCACCGCACGAGTTTACCACTGCGCCAGAGGGCCTGCAAACGGCTCGGCGGGAAGGGCGGCGACGCCGCCTGGGATCGACGGTCTCAGGGATGGACGGCCGCAGACAGGATGGAGCTGGACGGAGCTGGAGCCGGCGGCCGCAGCTCTCGTCTCGCGAAGGGATCGTGGGACGGGCGCTCGAGCACTGCGTGCGCGAAGGCCCGAGGCCGGCTCGCTGCATCCGAGGATGAACGCATTGCTGGTGAACGAACGGCCGGTTGCGTGGTATACATCAGACAGGATGAGCGACGACAAGCAGCCCCGGCCTCCCGCCGGCGACAGTCCAGAGAAGAACGACGAGTCCGTCCGCCTCCACCGGCGCGGGTTCTTCACGCAGGGCTTTCGCGAGCTTCTGCGGCCTCTCGCGGACATGGTCGAGGAGCGCCTGGCCCGCGTCGGGATCCCGCTCGAGGAGGACGCCTGCGAGGAGCGAGGCCCCGGAGGCTACGGCTACGGAGGAGCGAGCGCGGCGCCAGCTGCGGAGCCCCGCGCCGCGGCGCCGGCGAGGCGGACGGTGCTGCGGCCGCCGGGCGCGCTGCGGGAGAGCGAGTTCCTCGACCGCTGCCTGGGCAGCGGCCAGTGCGTCAACGCCTGCCCGGTCTCGGCGATCCGCATGGCCCACGGCGGGGATCCGTACCTGGGGCACAAGCCCTACATCGAGCCCCGCGAGCAGGCCTGCATCCTCTGCCGCGACCTCCCCTGCATGCAGACGTGTCCCAGCGGCGCCCTGGTCCCCGTGGCCCGAGAGGAGATCCGCATGGGGCGGGCGGTGGTGCGCGAGGACATCTGCCTGCGCACGCAGGGAGAGGACTGCCGCATCTGCGCGGACAAGTGCCCGCTGGGCGTCCGGGCGATCGATATCTCCTACGAGTACGGCCCGGTCCTGGTCTTCGACAGCGGCTGCGTGGGATGCGGAGTCTGCGAGATGCACTGCCCGGTCGAGGCGCGGGCCATCCGCGTGGAGCCCGTCGACGGTCCCTCGGGAGGCTACGCTCCGGCGCCGGCAGACGAGGCCGAGGGGGATGCGCCCGCGCCGGCGGCGCACGGATACCAGCCGGAGGACTTTCAGGAGCCCGAGGGCGCGATGTCCTGAGCGCGGGAGCGGCCCGCGGAGGCGCGCCCGCGCTCGTAGAGGAAGAATCCGGCGACGATCGCCGCTCCCGCGAGGGCTGCGGCCGCCTGGAGCGCGACCTCCGCGCCGCCGGCCGCCGGCCACGTGTTCTCGAGGTATGGCCAGAGCTCGCCCGCCGTGAGCGGCTCCCCGCCCAGCTCGGGGATGCGCTTGAACGGCCAGAGGCTCCAGAGCGAGCCGAGGATCAGGCCGCCGAGGAAGGCCACGGTGCTCGAGTACCAGCGCTCGAGCAGACACCTGAGAAGCCTCACGAAGAGGAGAAGCCCCACGAGGCAGCCGAGGCCGAAGACGCCGAGCACCAGGAGGTCGAGGCAGTCGAGGGCCCTCAGGATGTCGCGGTAGGCTCCGAGGAGGAGCAGCACGAACGACCCGCTGACGCCGGGGAGCACCATCGCGGAGATCGCCGCGGCTCCCGCCGCGAAGAGGAAGAGGATGCGGCCGGCCGGCATAGCCCGGGAGGGCCCGGAGCCGGCGGGCGGCGCCGGATCTTCCGGGGTGGGCACCGGCGCGCTCGCGGCGGCGTCCGCCTCGGCCGC
>JAFGKN010000086.1 GCA_016928605.1 Planctomycetota bacterium
CTGGGGCTCTTCAGAGCCCGCTGAAAATTGCAGGCCATTCTAACGGCACTGCGCGGGGGTTGGCCTTCTCATCCCATCTCCGTGGTGACTTCTTCTTCTTCTTCTCACTTGACTTGTTGGCCTTCTCATGGAGGCATGGAGGCACGGAGAAGAGTTGCTCATACTCCGTGTCCTCGCTGAGCCAGTGGTGATTTCAACCTCTTTGGACGATCGGAGGGTTTGAGAGGCTTTGTGGCCACTCGCCGCTGCGGCCGCGGCCTCGGCTGCGGATGCAGCTGCCGTTGCCGCGACCGCTGCGGCTGCGGCTGCCTCCGTCGACTTCGGATCGTCGCAGCCTCTCCCTGCCGCTGGTGCCGTTGCCTGTATGGATGCCTCCTGTGGTCGCCGCCTCCTCCTGCCGGTCGTCTCCGCGGCCCTCCCTTGGCCCTCCCTTGGCCCTCCCTTGGCGGCCCGGAGCGCAAGGCTCCGTTTGACTCCCGGCGGCGCGGCCTCTAAGATTCTTCTCACTCGCAGTGAGTCTTTTTTCCCCCTCTCGACAAGGAACTCCCATGAAATCCCTCCGACGCTGCGTCTCTGTCTGGACACTCGCGATAGGCCTGGCCGCGGGCCCGCTGCTCATCTCGTCGGATGCCCACTGGCCGCAGTGGCGCGGGCCGAACCGCGATGACATCTCGCCGGACAAGGGTCTCTTGACGAAGTGGCCATCCGGAGGCCCCGCTCTCGTCTGGAAGGCGACAGGCCTCGGAGGAGGATACTCGGGTGTCTCGATCGCCGGCGGGCGGATCTTCACCATGGGGGAGACGGCCGAGGCCACGTATCTCATCGCTCTGCAGCTTTCTGATGGAAAGAAGCTCTGGTCGCTGCGCGTCGGCAAGGCTGGAGCGCCGGGCTGGGGATCCTTCGCCGGACCCCGCAGCACGCCGACGCTGGACGGCGAAAGGGTCTTCGCCCTCGGCCACTACGGCGAGATGGTCTGCGCCGAGGCCGCGAGCGGCAAGGAGGTCTGGCGGAAGCACTACATGGACGACTTCGGCGGCCATCTTCCCGAGTGGGGGTTCAGCGAGTCGCTCCTCGTCGACGGCGATCGGGTCGTGGGGACTCCGGGCGGCGCCCAGGGCACCGTGATCGCGCTCGACAAGGCGACGGGCGAGACGGTGTGGCGCTGCGGCGATCTCAAGGATGACGCCCACTACTCGTCCCTCATCAAGATCGAGATCGGGGATGTTCCGCAGTACGTAGTGCTCACGGCCGAAAGCGTCGCCGGCATCGCGGCGAAGGATGGACAGCTCCTCTGGCGAGCCGAGCGCAAGGGCAAGGTCGCCGTCATCCCGACGCCAGTCCATCACGAGGGGCACATCTACGTCACCTCCGGCTACAACGTCGGCTGCAGCCTCCTCCGCATCGAGAAGTCGGATGCGGGATTCAGCGCCACCGAGGTCTACGCCAACAGGGAGATGGTCAACCACCACGGAGGCGCCGTGCTCGTCGGGAAGCACGTCTACGGCCACTCCGAAAGCCGCGGCTGGATCTGCCAGGACGTTGAGACAGGGGAGGTGGTCTGGAAGGATCGCAGCCTGGGTAAGGGATCGCTGACCTTCGCGGATGGCCACCTCTACCTGCGCGAGGAGGCCGGCCCGGGCACGATCGTCCTCGTCGAGGCGACGCCGGACGGCTACAAGGAGAAGAGCCGCTTCGAGCAGCCCGATCGCAGCAAGAAGAACAGCTGGCCCCACCCGGTCGTCGCCGGCGGGCAGCTCTTCATCCGCGACCAGGACATCCTCCTCTGCTATCGCGTGAAGGCAGAAAGCTGACCCGCCGCCGCCGGCCTGAATGGCGCGGCCTGTCCGCCGGCTTCCAGCGAGCGGCAGCCTCACGGCGCCGTTGACTCTCCTCCTCGCCCTGCCTATCTTCGAGTCCATTCGACGACCGCGGCTCCGCGGAATCGCCGCGTTCAGCAAACAGCGAGGAGAAGATCATGAAGGCCGAGATCGGTCAGAGCATCGGCGCCATTACCCTCCTGTGGCTCCTCTCCTTCCAGCGCCTCGCTGCCGTCGAGCACCCCTTCGTGCTCTGGACGAGCGCTGAGCTGGAGGCCATCCGCGAGCGTATCGAGACGCAGGACTGGGCCAGGGCGGAGTGGGAGCGGAAGCCCGAGAACCGCGCGGAGGCCTCGCTCCGCGATCTCCTCGCCTACCGGCTCTTCGGCGACCGGCAGGCCGGCGAGCGGCAGAAGGAGCGGCTGCTGAGGGTCGTCCGCTCGCGGCCGCCGCTGGGGGGCGCGCAGTGGCTGATCGTAGTCACCTTCGACATGGCGCACGACCTGCTGACGGCAGGAGAGCGCGAGGAGGTGGAGGCGGCCTTCCGGCGCTTCATCGACCACGCCGTGTTCCGGAACTCCCTCTTCGATCCCGAGGTCTTCGACACCTCGCGCAACTACCAGCGCTACGACGCGCTGTACTACACGCGCAGCAACTGGCTCCCGAACATCACCTGGCCGCGCCGCGTGAGCGCCAACCTGATGGCGGCGGCTCTCGCGGACGAGCTGCTGATCCGCAAGGTCTGGGGATGCTACGGCTCGTGGCAGTGGTACTTCGACGAGTACCTATCGGATGGAGGATTCTACGGCGAGGAGTTCAGCAAGATGGGCGCGACCCCCGGCGAGATGCTCGTCTACTGCCGCGCCGTGCGGAACCTGGGCCTGGACGAGCTCGGCTTCGGATACCGCGGCCGGAGCGGGAGCACGATGGTCGGCCACATCGAGAGCCTGCTGCGGCTCGGCTA
>JAFGKN010000087.1 GCA_016928605.1 Planctomycetota bacterium
AGTCGCCGGCGAGGAAGCGGAGATAGCCGCGGTTGTTGTAGACCTCGGGGAGATCGCTGCGGCGGCGGATCGCCTCGTCGAGATCGCTCCGGGCGAGAGCGGCGAGCCGTTTCGCATCCTCGAGGCGTCCCTCGCGGCGCGCCTCGCTGGAGAGCATCCCCCTCGCGAGGCCGCGGAAGTTGAAGGCCGTCGCGTCGACCGGCGCGCCCCTCGACTCCAGGATCCTCAGGTGCTCGTCGAAGTCCTCGAGGGCCTCGCGCGTCTTGCCCTGCCGCAGGCGTGCCTTGCCGCGCTCGAGGTAGTAGCGCGGCTCGGACTGGAGTCCGCGCCGGAGCGCGTCGAGCGCGTCGCTGAAGTGGCTCTCCGCCTCCTGGAACATCCGGCGCGCGACGTCCGCGCTCCCCTGCGCCTCGGTCTCAACCCCGAGCGTGAAGGCGATGGTTCCCAGCTGGCCGCGGGCGCGCGCGTTGTCCTCGTCGATCTCCAGCGCGCGGCGGGTCTGAACCATCGCGTCCTCGAGCAGCCGGCGCTTCCGGTCCGGATCCTCCGCCGCGAGGGCCTTCTCGTAGACAGCGACCGCGCCGAGGCTCACGGCCCTCGTGCTGCGCGGCGAGTCCCGCGCGGTCGCCGCGTAGAGCGTCCCTCGGTCCTTCCAGTCGCGCGCGCGGTGCGCGGTGCGCGCGCCGTAGAGGCCGATGATGACCAGCAGCAGGATCGCGGCCGAGCGGCGGGAGACCGCGCCGCGCCGCAGTGCGGCGTCGAGGAGCCCACACACGAGGAGCGGAAAGCCGAGCGAGGGGAGAAACGCCAGCCGCTCCGCGAAGATCGTGCCGATGGGGAAGAGGATGTTGCTGGTGGCGGCGAAGCCCGCTCCGAAGACGAGGAGACCGAGCGCAGCCGAGGGAACCCTCCTCCACAAGAAGACGACTCCGGCGGCCGCCGGCACGGCGAAGGCGGCGATCTCGATCCAGAGCCGGGCGCTGCCGAGCCCGAGGACGGGGATCTGGTCGTAGGAGTAGTCCGCCGAGAGGCGCAGGGGGACGATCGTCTTCGCTGCGTAGTGGCCCAGCAGTCGGAGTCCGTTGGCGATCCGCGCCGGCGCGTCGCAGAAGCTGGAATGGAGAGGGTTGTCGATCCTCGTCACCAGCATTCCGCGCCCCTCGGCGACGATGGCGAACTCCTCGGCGAGGGCGGCCCGGCGGACGACGAGATAGACGGCGATGGCCGTGCAGCCGGCGATGGCCGGTACGATCGCTGTTTTCCACGCACCTCGCCGCCGCGCGAGGAAAGCGGCGGCGAGGATGAAGGGCACCGCGACGACGGCGCTCTCCTTGGCGCACAGCCCCAGAAAGACGAGGGCGGCGACGAGAATCGGCGAGGAGAGGCGGCGTCGGTCCGGTTCCTTCAGAGCGATCCACCAGGCAGCGAGCACGGCGGCGGCGGCCAGCAGCTCGCCGCGGCCCACGATCCAGGCCACGGCCTCGGAGTGGATCGGGAGAACCGCGTACAGGGTCGCGCCGAGCGAGGCGAGGAGATCATCCTCCAGAAGCCTCCGCAGCACGAAGAAGGCCAGCACCGCCGTGAGCGCGGCCAGCGCGAGGTTCGCGATCCGGAACGCGAGCGCCGACTCGCCCGCGAGGAAGTTCGCCGCGAAGGTGAAGAGGAGAAGGGGCCGGTAGTTGAGATCGAGGCGATCGGTTCCCCAGTAGTTGTCCCAGAAGATCCGCTGGAGGTCGAGCTCGCGGAGCCGCGTTCCGCGCTCGATCATCAGGGTGTCGTCGAAGATGAAGTCGCCGGGAAGGCTCGGGATGTGGACGAGGATGACCGCCGCGGCGGGGAGGAGGGCGAGAGCGGCCGTCTTGTGGATCCTCATCGCCGGCCTCCGCTCACCGGGCGGCCGGCTGGTCCGGCTTCGCCTCGACGGGCGCCTCGAGGAGGCGGAGCTTGCGTCGCGTCGCGTCGAGGCGCACCCGGATCCCGAAGGGGAGGGTCGCATGGTCATCGACATGACCCGCGGGGAACCCCGCCAGGACCGGGATCCCCAGGCCGCCGAAGTACTCGCGGAAGACGACGTCGAGCGATCTCGCGCCTCCGACGCCTTCCGGCCCGCAGTTCGTGAAGCGGCCGAGGAGGACTCCCCGCAGGCTCGAGAGCTTGCCGGCGAGGCGGAGCTGATTCAGCATGCGGTCGATGCGGAACGTCTTCTCGTTGACCTCCTCCAGGAACAGGATCGCGTCGCGGGCATCGAGCTCGAATGGCGTCCCCACGGTCGCGGTGACCACGCTGAGGTTGCCGCCCACGAGAATGCCCTCCGCGGTCCCCTCCACGATCGTCTCGAGCCGGTTGGCGCTCCTCGGCAGGCCGGCTCCCCAGTCCTCGAAGAGCGGGCTTTCGGCGACAAACGCGCTCCAGAAATGGCGCGCCGTGAAGGGGGAGAGCCCGTCTCCTTGACCGAGCTCCTTGGCCATGGGCCCGTGGAAGACCACGAGGCCGGTACGGGCCTGGAGGGCGTTCAGCACCGCCGTGATGTCGCTGTAGCCCACGAAGATCTTGGGGTTCTGCCGGACGGCCTCGTAGTCGATCCGGTCGAGGATGCGGGGGCTGCCGTATCCGCCGCGCAGGCAGATGATCGCCTTGACCTCCGGACTCCGGAACATGGCGTTCAACTCGGCGGCTCGCACCTCGTCGCTGGCGGCCAGGTAGCCATCGGCCTGCTGGTAGCCCTTGGAGAGCTTCACCGCGAATCCCTCCCGCCGGATGGAGTCGACGGCCTTCGCGACGCTGGTCTCATCGAGGGGGCCGGCCGGCGCGATCAGCCCCACGACGTCCCCCGCGCGCAGGGGCTCGGGCTTCAGCGGGACGGCGGCGGGGCGCGGCTGGGCGGCGAGGATCAGGGCGAGGATCATGGCTTGCATGGCGTCGGGGCGGCTCCTCCACGGCAAGAGACGTGAGCGCCGGGGGCGCATCGACTGGGAGGGGGATG
>JAFGKN010000594.1 GCA_016928605.1 Planctomycetota bacterium
CCAGGTTCTTTGGTGCGGATACGGTGTCTCCAGCCCGCGCGTCTCCACACGGTCTCGTTCCGCCGGTGCAGGCGCGCGAAACTCGTTTCGATCGCCCGGGTAACTCCGGCCATGGACGCGGCCAGCAACGATACAGGCACTGGCGAGGGCCCTTCTCTGCCGAGCGCCGCCGGTCCGCCGGCGCACGGTGAGCCGGGTCGGTCCGGCAGGCGCCTGGCGGCTGCCCTGGCGCTCGCCCTCCTCGCGGCGCTCGCCAGCCTCGCCGCGTATGTATACCGCGCCCGCCGGACGCCGGCGCCGCCGCAGCGGCTGGATCCCGACGCCCTCGGAGACCCACCCGCAGCCATCGAGAGGGACGCATCGGTCGCGGAGATCCAGCAGGAGTGCATCGAGCTCGGCCGCTCGATGCTCCAGGCGCATCCCGGCCGCGTCGAGCCGCTGCTCCTGCTCGCGGAGATCCACCACCGGCTCGGCCAGACGGCGGAGGCGAAGGCCTTGTGGAGCCAGGTGCTCGAGGTCGATCCGGCGCGGCCGGAGGCGCACGAAGGGATCGGCTGGGACGCGCTCCAGGCAGGCGAGTTCGAGGCGGCAGCGGCCTCGTTCGCACGCGTGATCCAGGTGGAGCCACACCACCCAGCCGCGCACAACCTCCTCGCCCGTGCCCTCATGGGGCTCGGCCGGATCGACGAGTCGATCCTCGCGCTGCGGAGGGACCTCGAGATCTCGCCGCGCTCCACGTTGAGCCTCTTCCTCCTCGCGCAGCAGCTTCTCCAGCGCGGCGACTTCGAGGAGGCGCGGCGTTTCTATTCGACTCTCATCGAGCTGGACCCCTCCCACAGCGGAGCCGTCTACGGCCTCGCCCAGGCCCAGCGCCGCCTGGGCCGGCAGGAGGAGGCGGCGCGTCTGATGGAACGGTTCCGCCAGCTCAAGGAGCTGGAGCTGGAAAACCTCAAGAGGGCCGACAAGGAGTACGACGACCTCGCCGCCGCGAAGGCCACGGCGGCCCGCGCGCACCTCGACGCCGGCCGCATCTGCCGCGCCGCCGGCGACGCGACAGCCGCCGAGAGCCACTGGAGACGCGCCGCGGCTCTCGATCCCGGGCTCGCCGAGTGCCGTGCCGAGCTCGCCGCGCTGCTGCGGTCGCGCGGCGAGACGGACGAGGCGATCCGGTGGTACGAGGAGGCTCGCCGCGCCGATCCTCAGGATCTGGTCAGCCTCCTCTCGCTGGGCCAGCTCCACGCCGAGCGGGGCGACTTCGCCAGGGCGGAGGAAGCGTTGCGCGGCGCCATCGGCGCGGCGCCGGGGAGCGCCTGGGGGTATCGCGACCTCGCGCAGCTCTACCTGAACACGCGCCGCGATCCGGCGGAGGCGGCGCGGCTCGCCCGGAGCGCCGTGTCGCTGGAGAAGACCGCCGTCAACTACGACATCCTGAGCCGGGCTCTCTACACGGGAGGCGATCTGGAGGCCGCTCTGGCAGCCATGGAGGAAGCGCTGCGGCTCGAGCCCCAGAATGCGGAGTACCGCCGCCGCTGGGAGGCGCTGCGCAGCCGGCGATGAACGAGCGAAGGACGGCCGCCGCCGTGGTTCCCGCAGATCGCAAGATCACGATGCGCTCGTCCGCCGCCGCAGCGCGGTCGAGTCGGCTCGGCCCGGCGGCGCTTGCAGCGATTCTCCTCCTGCTTCCATCGAGCGCCGCCGCCCTCGAGAGCCGCGTCGTTCTGACCGACGTGACGGCGCAGACCGGCATCACCTTCCGCCACACCGATGGCGGCAGCGGGCGGAGGTACATCGTCGAGACGGTGAGCGCAGGGCTGGCGCTCTTCGATTACGACCGCGACGGGGACATCGACATATACTTCCTCAACGGATCTCCTCTGCCGGGAACCAAGGCCTCCTCTCCGCCCCGCAACGCCCTCTACCGCAACGAGGGCGGCTGGAAGTTCACAGATGTCACCGCCGAGGCCGGCGTCGGAGACACCGGCTACGGCCTGGGAGTGGCCGTCGGGGACTACGACGGCGACGGCTACCAGGATCTCTACCTCAACAACTTCGGGAGGAACGTCCTGTACCGCAATCGCGGAGACTCGACCTTCAGCGACGCGACCGACGCGGCGGGCGTCTCGGGCGGAGACCGGGTCGGCGCGGGGACCTGCTTTCTCGACATGGACGGGGACGGCGATCTGGACCTCTACGTCGCCAACTACCTCAAGTTCTCCTTCGACAAGCACGTCTCTCTCACGACGCGAGGCGTCCCCGTCTACGCCAATCCCCGCTACTATCCCCCCGACCCCGACACGCTCTTCCGCAACAACGGCGATGGCACGTTCACCGACGTGAGCGAGGAATCGGGAGTCGGCCGCCACGCGGGCTGGGGGATGGGAATCGTCTGCGGAGACTACGATGACGACGGCGACACCGATGTCTTCATCGGCAACGACGTCTCCGCGAACTTCCTCTTCGAGAACGACGGCAAGGGCCGCTTCCGAGAGGTCGCGCTGCTCTCGGGAACGGCCTTCGACCTCCACGGAGACGAGCAGGGGAGCATGGGAGTCGACTGCGGCGACTATGACGGCGACGGCTGGCTCGACTTCTACGTGACCTCCTACCAGTCCCAGTTCGCCACGCTCTACCGGAACCTCGGTGACGCCGGATTCGAGGATGTCACGATGCGCACCGGAGCCGGCGCCGGCACCCTTCCCCACGTCACGTGGGGCAACTCCATCGTGGACCTCGACAAGGATGGGCACCGCGACATCTTCGTCGCCTGCGGGCACCTCCAGGACAACATAGAGGCCTACGATGACTCATCGCGGTACCACGCCCGGAACATCCTGCTGATGAACGACGGCCGCGGCCGGTTCCGGCCGGCCCCTGAAGGCTCTGGAGACGGCCTCCTCGTCTGCCTGAGCAGCCGAGGCGCCGGCTTCGACGACCTCGACAACGACGGAGACGTCGACATCGTCATCCTCAACTCGCGCCGAGAGCCGACCGTGCTGCGGAACGATACGAGGAACTCCCACCACTGGCTGCAGGTCGAGCTGCGCGGCGTGAAGACCAACCGCGACGGCGTCGGAGCCCGCGTCACCCTTGTGGCCGGAGGGCGGAAGTTCGTCGACGAGGTCCACAGCGGCCGCGGCTACCAGGGGCATCACGGCTCCCGCCTGTACTTCGGTCTCGGCTCCGCATCGCGAGTCGACCGCCTCGAGATCCGCTGGGTCGGCGGAGGCACCGACGTGCACGAGAACATCGCCGCAGATCAGAGGATCACGGTCACCGAGGGCAGGTCTCTCGACCACGCCTCCAGGCGGCCGTGAGAGCCCCGAGAGCGATGGCGCCTCGAGGTGGCTGGTCCGCCTCCGCTGTCGCCCTCCCGCCAGGCAGCAGCCCTCCCCCCACCCGCGGCGGCGGCCCGCTCCGTCGCGCCGCAGCGGACATCCCCGGCGGCGGAGCCATCGCCGCTTATCGGAAGCGCCGCCCCCTGGCCGATGGCTGCCACGATGCTATCCTCCTTCTGGAGCAGCGCGGCGCGCTCGGGCGGCGCCGCCGGAGAAACCCTGTCGACTTCGCGAGGAGGCGGTCTTCCCATGGCAAGGTTGATCGTGGCCGGCTACTGCAGCGTGGAGATCAACGTTCCACCCCACGACCCGCCCCCCCCGGGTGGGATCCGGACCTCCGAGGCCATGAGCGTGGACATCGGGGGGAGCGCCGTCAACACCGCGATCATCGCAGCCCGGCTCGGGGTCTCCACTTCACTGGCCGGCATGCTGGGCGACGATGTCTTCGGACAGATGATCAAGGAGCGACTCATCCAGGAGCGGGTCGATGTCGCCAGGCTGCGGCTGGTGCCGGACGTCTCCAGTCCCACCGCGCTCGTCTACCATCACGCCACGGGCCAGCGCAGCACTCTTGCCCATCCGGGGACCAACAGCGAGTTCAAGCTGCCGGAGCAGGCGCTCACGGCGCCCTGCATGGCGTTTCACCTGGCCGCGCCCGAGCGGCTCGAGGCGGTCTGGCCGGCTCGCATCACCGAGATCGCGCGGCAGCTCAAGGTCGCGCGCCGCACCGTCTCGCTGGACACCTGTGTCATGCTGCGCCGAGGCATGCGGGCGAAGGACCTCGTCCGCGAGTACCGACCCGTTCTCGAGCTGGCGGACATCGTCTTCGTGAACGTCGAGGAAGCGATGCTCATCAGCGGCCGCAAGGAATGGCAGTCGGTGGCTCGCTACTTCCTCGAGCGCGGCGTGCAGATCGCCGTCATCAAGCGGGGCGAGAAGGGCGCGGTCGTCTGCTGGAAGGGCGGCGTGAAGAAGGTGACGACGTCGAGCGTCCCCAAGATCGACACGTACGGGGCGGGCGACAACTTCGCCGCGGCGTTTCTGGCCGGCTACGTCCGCGACCTCGATCCCGTCAAGTGCACCCGCCTGGCGTGCGCCGTCGCGACGCTGAGCGTCACCCGCCGGGGCCCCTTGCTGGGCAGCTCGAACCGGGACCGGGTGAAGAAGACCCTCGCCGAGTTCGAGCTCAGCGTCTGATCCGGCGATGCCAGGCGCGAGCCTGGACGTCCGGGGGCCGCAAGCAGCGTCTCCCCTGGGACAGCAGAGTCCGGTGCAGGCTCGGGCGACGGCGCGGACACGGTGTACCA
>JAFGKN010000595.1 GCA_016928605.1 Planctomycetota bacterium
CAAGGGACTGAAGATCCTCGGCCGGGCGCCGAAGCTCGTCGAGGACGAGAACGGTCCGGAAGGGGCGCGGCTCCACTTCGCCATCACCCGTTTGCGGCTGCTGCGCCAGGACTGGAAGAGAGCCATCAACTTCGGCCTCAAGGGCATCTCCATCTGCCAGAAGATCAGCGATGACGGCCCGGAGCTCGGGGCCTTCTACCAGCTCGTCGCCCGCGCGTTCTATCGCAAGGGAGACTACTCGCACGCCGTCGACAACTTCCAGCGGGGGCTGGAGGCCGCCGAAGCGCACGCGAACCGCTCTCTGATGGTCTCGATCCTCGATGACCTGGGGAGGGTCTACCTCGAGCGCGGCGAGTACTTCCGCTCGGCCCGCTACCTCTTCAAGGCCCTCGAGATCCGGCGCAACGACGTCGATGTGATCGGACTCAGCCGCTCGTACGACCAGCTCAGCCTCTGCTACCAGCGCAATGGAGACTACCTGAGGACCATCGAGTACCTCAATCTGAGCCTGCGTCTCAAGGAGCGCATCGGAGACTTCGAGGGTCTCAATCCGACCCTCGGAAACCTCGGAGATCTCTACTGGCGTCTCGGGCAGTACACGCGCGCCATCGCCATCTTCCGGCGGGAGGTGGAGAACTCGCAGACGCTCAAGGCGACCAACCAGGACGAGACGGTCTGGCTCGTCGACTCGTTCATCCGGCTGGGGCGGACGTACTTCGAGATCGGCGATCTCAAGCGCGCGGAGGACTACTGCAAGCAGGCCCTCAATCTGGCCACCGAGTTCAAGCTCCGGTCTCAGGAGGCCGACGGGCGTCTCCTGGAAGGGAACCTGCGGGCGCACGAGCGCGACTGGGGGCCGGCCGAGAAGAGCCTGCGCTGGGCCGGCGAGGCGTACGCCAAGCTGGGCCACCGATACCGCGAGGCGGCGGCCATCCTCGATCTCGCCGCCATGAAGCTAGCGCGCGAGCAGCACGACGAGGCGCTCAAGCTGGCCAGCCGGGCCCAGCTCATCGCCGACGAGATCAAGATCATGGATCTCCAGGTGCGGGCCCTCATCGTCAAGGGGAATGTCCACCGATTCCTGAAGGGCGGCAATCCCGAGAAGGTCAGGGAGAACTTCAGCAAGGCGCTCGAGATCAGCCAGAACCTCAGCGATGTCACGATCCTCTTCCTCCTCTTTTACTCGCTGGCCAAGGTGCACCACGGCGAGCGGGAGCTCACGGAGGCCGCCAACTACTACGGCAAGGCCGAGGCGATCCTGAAGCGCATCATCGATGGCCTCCCGGAGAATCTCGCCTCTCGCTTCCAGGAGGACCGGAGGCGGCAGGTCTTCGCCGAGGATCTGATGCGCTTCCGGAAGGAAGCTCAGAGCCGATCGACAGTGATCGACGCCCGCGAGCGGACGCTCTCGGGTGCAGATCTGAGGGACCGTCCGGCCGGGCTCGCCGACTTCAAGGACTTGATGGCGAGGATTCTCCGCGTGGATCGGGCGGTCGGCCAGCTCCACTTCTACGAGCAGCTCCTCTCGGAGTGCGTCGAGCTGGCAGGCGCGGACCGCGGTCTCCTCCTGAGGGTCCAGAATCGCGAGTATCTCCCGGTGAGCTTCCAGGGCTTCGGCAGCGAGCCGACGCATCATCCCGAGTATCCGGCCGCCAGCCATCTGACCGAGGAGGCGATCCGGCGGGGCAAGACCATCCTCCACTCGGGAGGGGACATCAGCCAGCTCGGGAGGTTCGTCCATCTCGAGACCTTGACCGGCCGTTGCATCATGGCGGTGCCGCTGATGACCGACGAGCGCATCTTCGGCGGGGTCTATCTCGACAAGCCCGCGGCGCTGGGGCGCTTCGCGACGCGGGAGCAGACGCTTGTGGAGTCTTTCGCCGAGCACGCCGGCATCGCCTTCCAGAACCGCCGGCAGCTCGACATCGCCATCCGCGAGCCGATGACCGGCTTCTACACGCCGAACTACTTCATCGACAGGCTGCGGGAGGCGTACCGCTGGTACAATCTCCACGGCCGCAGCTTCTCGCTCATCGGCTACTACGTGCCGGTGATCGAGAGCGCTCTCGGAGAGGGGCGCGAAGGTCTGGGAGAGGAGCTGGCCCGAGCGATCGCAGAGGTCGTGCCGTATCGCTCCGCCATCTGCTGGGGCAATCCCGTGCTCTACCTGCTGCTCAGCGACGTGGATCTCTCGAGCGGAGCGGAGGAGATGGCGGAGAGGGTGCGGGCGAAGCTGGAGGATCTGCTGGGGGAGGATGTGCCGCACGAGATCGCCGTCGCGGAGCGGCACTACCAGCAGGGCGCGGAGATCTACTTCGACCTGCGCCGCAAGCTTCTTCCCGAGGAGGCCGACCAGAGGACCCTGTTCGAGCTGCGGAGGCTTCTCGCCTCTGAGCTGACGATCAAGGAGGCGAAGGGATTGCTGGAGAAGCACATCATCGAGCGCACGCTGCGCAAGACGCACGGCAACATCACGCACGCAGCGCGCGAGCTCGGCATCCATCGCCCCCAGCTCTCGAATCTCCTCAAGAAGTACCGCCTCAAGCGAGAGGTGTTCGAGGGGCCCGCGTCTCGGCGTATGCATCCGGGGGATAACTAGACGCGCTCAGGGCCGGTCAGCGCTCACCACTCCCGGAAAGGGAGTCACAAGGAGGAAGTGCAAATGGCAGCGAACTGGAAGTCCTGCTCCTTCTCGGCCCTCGCGGCGGGGGGCACGCGCTTCGCGGCGTGCCTGCTGGTCATCGCGGCGTCGATGCTTCCGGCGGCGGCGCCCTGCGCGGAAGCGGGCAGCGCCGAGCGTCCCAACATCATCGTGATCCTCGCCGACGACATGGGCTACAGCGACATCGGCTGTTTCGGCGGCGAGATCCAGACCCCGAATCTCGACCGGCTGGCCGCCGAGGGGCTCCGCTTCACGAGCTTCTGCAACACGGGGCGCTGCTGCCCGACGCGCGCCTCGCTCCTGACGGGTCTCTATCCCCACCGCGCCGGAGTGGGACACATGACGCAGGACCGGGGACTGCCCGCGTATCTGGGACGGCTGAACGACGGGTGCGTGACCATCGCGGAGGTGCTCAAGGAGGCGGGCTACATCGCGATGATGACCGGCAAGTGGCACGTGGGCGGCGAGCCGGACCACTGGCCAACGCGCCGCGGCTTCGAGATGTTCTACGGCACGCCGGAGGGAGGAGGCTTCTACTTCAAGCCGCGGCCGGGGCGCAGCGTGCGCCTCGGCGAGGAGAAGGCCGAGATCCCCGAGGGCTGGTACATCACCGATGCTCTGAGCGATCACGCCGTCCGGTTCATCGACGAGGCCAGGGATTCCGGAAAGCCGTTCTTCCTCTACGTGGCCCACATCGCCCCGCACTGGCCGCTCCAGGCGCGCCGGGAGGACATCGCGCGATACCGGGGCAAGTACCTCGAGGGCTGGGAAGCGCTGCGGAAGAAGCGGCACGCCCGCCAGATCGAGCTCGGCATCGTCGAGGCGAAATGGGGGATCAGCCCTGCGGATCCCCGCGCCCCGCGGTGGGAGGACGTCGAGGACAAGGAGGAGATGGACCTGCGCATGGCGGTCTATGCGGCGCAGATCGACGTGATGGACCGGGGCATCGGGCGGATCCTGAGCAAGGTCCGCGAGATCGGCGCCGAGGAGAACACCCTTATCATGTTCCTCTCCGACAACGGCGGCTGCGCCGAAGGCGGGCCGCTCGGATTCACCCGAGGGGCGGAGGGGGCGGCGACGGGCTCCGCGGACTCCTTTGCGAGCTACGGTCTCGCCTGGGCCAACGCTTCGAACACACCTTTCCGCCGCTTCAAGCACTGGACCCACGAGGGAGGCATCGCCACGCCGCTCATCGCCAGGTGGCCGCGCGGCATCGCGCGCCGCGGGGAGATCGAGCGGCAGCCGGGCCACGTGATCGACATCCTCGCGACCTGCGTCGACGCGGCGGGAGCGAAGTATCCAGAGATCCATGAGGGACGGCGGATCGCACCGCTTGACGGGCGCAGCCTCCGCCCCGCCTTCGAGGGAAGGAAGATGGAGGATCGGGCGCTCTACTGGGAGCACGAGGGGAACCGCGCCGTGCTGCGCGGCGGCTGGAAGCTGGTCGCGGCGCACGGAGGCGATTGGGAGCTCTACGGCCTCGAGGATGACAGGTGCGAGCTGGATGATCTGGCGGCAGTCTACAGGGGCCACGTCGAGGGGATGATCCTCGATTACGACCGCTGGGCCGAGCGATGCGGCGTGCGGCCGTGGAGCGAGGTGCGCCAGGCCAGGCCGGCCGCCGCGGCTGCGCCGGCGCCGGGCTCGGCGCAGCGAGACGCCCCGGCATCGAGGCCGGCCGAGAAGGCGAGTGGCGCCGAGGCCTCGGGGAAGAAAGTCCAGCGGAGCTGAGCTCGCAGCCGTCCGTCGACACCGGCGGCGAGATGATCACCGTAGCCCGCCCTCCGCCTCAGGCTGTCAGGGCCTGATGCTGGCGGGCGCCTTCGCACACATCCGACCCAACGAGGAAGATCAGCATGCATCGAGCCGCTTTTTCCACAACAGTGTGCCTCGCTCTTTTCCTGGCCGCGTCCGCTGAGGCCGGCGAGTCCGCGGAGGAGCCGCCGGACGACTTTCCGCGCTTCGTCTTCGCCGGGCGCGAGAAGCAGGCCGGGCTGCTGAGCCGCTACCTCTGG
>JAFGKN010000596.1 GCA_016928605.1 Planctomycetota bacterium
CTCCGACTCTGCCTCTGCCTCTGCCTCTGACTCTGACTCTGGCTCTGACTCTGACTCTGACTCTGCCTCTGACTCTGACTCTGCCTCTGCCTCTGACTCTGCCTCTGCCTCTGACTCTGACTCTGACTCTGACTCGGACTCGGATGCGGATGCCAGATCGGCTACGGGTTCGGGGGCGGCCGGAGACTCACTGCGCGTAGAACCGGTGCACCGTAGTCTGCCGGTACGTCTCTCCTGGCCTCAGGATGACGGACGGAAAGTCTGGCTGGTTCACGGCATCGGGGTAGTGCTGCGTCTCCAGGCAGAAGGCGGCGTGCTTCGGGTACTCCACGCCCCCCTTGCCGCGGATCGAGCCGTCGAGGAAGTTGCCCGTGTAGAGCTGGACGCCGGGCTGCGTGGTCGAGATCTCGAGCACCCGGCCGCTCTTCGGATCCCGGACGCGGGCCGCGAGCGCCAGGGATCCGTCCCGGCTGCGCAGCACGTAGTTGTGATCGTAGCCCTTCGGCTCGCCCCCCACCTTGCCGATGCGAGCGCCGATGGCAGTCGGCTTCGTGAAGTCCATGTCGGTCCCCGCAACGGCCTGGATCTCGCCGGTGGGGATGAGCGTCTCGTCCACGGGCGTGAAATGATCCGCGGCGATCATGAGCTCGTGATCGAGGATCGTGCCGCTCGCCTGCCCGCCGAGATTGAAGTACGTGTGGTTCGTCAGGTTGACGGGCGTCGCCTGGTCGGTCTTGGCGGTGTAATCGATCTTGAGCTCGTCCTTGTTCGAGAGCGTGTAGATGACCGTGATCTGCAGATTACCGGGATATCCCTCCTCCCCGTCAGGGCTGAGGTAGTCGAGCTTCACCCCCACCGAATCGGCATCCTGGACCTTCTCCGCCTTCCAGACCCTCTTGTTGAGGCCCACCACGCCGCCGTGGAGATGGTTCGGGCCGTCGTTCGTCGCCAGCTCGTACTCCTTGCCGTTAAGCGTAAACCTGCCCCCCGCGATCCTGTTCGCGCAGCGTCCCGTGGTGCAGTTGAAGTAGGCCGGGTTGGCGAGCCATCCGTCGAGGGAGTCGAAGCCGAGGACGACGTCTTCGAGCTTCTCGCTGCGGTCCGGGACATGGAGCTCGGTGAGGATCGCTCCGAAGTTGATCAGCTTGGCCTGGATCCCGCTCTCGTTGGTCAGGGTGAAAAGAGTGATCTCCTCCCCCTCGGCCGTCTTGCCGTAGACCTCTTCGACGATGCTCATCCGCCCTGTCTCCGCCTTCTTTGCGCAGCTCGATGCCCAGATAGCCGCCAGCGCCACGATGCCGCCGGCCGCGAAACTGACGATACGCTCTGAGACTCTCATCTGCCTCCCTCCGTGACCGGGTTGCCGAGAAACAACGTCCTCTCAGTATACAAATCCGTAAGAGGCGATCAACGGGAAGGCCGGGCAAATCCCAGCCCCATCAGCTTTCGTCCGCGCCTTCCAGAAGACAGGCCAGGAACCTCTCGCAGGTGGGCGTGAAACCATGGCGACGGCGGTGGATGATGCCCACCGGCCGGCGGAGCTCAAGATCCTCGAAGCGAGCGAGAAAGAAAGTCCCTCTGCGCGCCTCTCTCTCGACCGAAGGGCGCGGCAGTATGCTCACGGCCGACGAGATCTCCAGGGCTCCCTTGATGGTCTCGATGTTGTCGAACTCGCTGAGCAGCTGGACCTTCACCTGGAGCTTCCGCAGCGCGCGGTCGATCTCCTGGCGGATCTTCAGGTCGCGGTCGAACGTCACGAAGAGGACCCCCTCGAGCTCGCGGACCCGGATCTTCCTGCGGCGGGACAGCGGATGCGAGGGCGGAGAGACCAGGACCATCTCCTCCTCGACCCAGCGAAGAACGCGGAGATCCCCGCGCGGCCTGGGATAGGAGATGACTCCGATGTCCGCCTCGTCGTTGAGCACGGCGTCGTAGACCTTGGTCGGGTGGAGGTACTCGAGGCGGACGCTGGCCTGGGGATAGCGCTCGAGGAACTCCTCGCGGTAGCGGGTCAGCGTGTGAAGTCCGGTGGAGTAGATCGATGCCACTCGCACCGTCCCCGACAGGTCCTTCCGGCCCTGCTGAACCTTCTCGAGCGTCGTCCGGTGGCAGCGGAGGATCTCCTGGCAGCCGCGGTAGTAGACCTCGCCCTCGGCGGTGAGGCGGAGTGGCCTCCGCTTGCGGTCGATCAGCCGGAAACCGAGCTTCCGCTCCAGGTGCGCCATGAGCTGGCTTGCCGCCGACTGCGTGATGCCGCAGGCGGCGCCGCCCCGCGAGAAGCTCTCCTCGCGCGCCACTTCGCAAAAGACTTCCAGGGTCTGAAGATTCACCGAAGACCTCCTCGAGAAGCTCGCCGCCCGGACGACGCCCGCCGGCAGCAATGCCTTCGCGCGACAGCGAGGTGCTTCCCGCATCTCCCGCGGGACCTTGTGCGCAGACGGTCTATGTACGCCGTCACGGCCCCCTGCGCCAGAGTCTGCGGCCTTTCGGGGCCGCGGCCCGATCCGCCGGAGGCGGCGCAAGCGCCTGCAGGGAGCCTGGCAGAATATTAGGTTACCTAATGTTATTTGTCAAGTAGGATTCATTTGACTAATTTCTCGGCAGGCGGCATCATCCTCCTGTACCGGGGCGCTCGGGACGGTCTGCGCCGCCCCACGCCTGCCCCGGAGTCCATCGCGTCTTCGCTGCGCGGAGACAAGGAGGTCCGCCATGAGGTATCGCGGCTTGCCGCCCCGGCGCGGTCTGTACGACCCGGGCGATGAGAAGGAAAGCTGCGGCGTCGGCTTCGTGGCCCACATCAAGGGCCAGCAGAGCCACCAGGTGATTCTCGACGCGGCCGAGGTGCTCGAGAGCATGAAGCACCGCGGCGCCTGCGGCTGCGAGGCGAACACCGGTGATGGGGCAGGGATGCTGACGGCCCTCCCCCACCGATTCCTCGCGCGGGTCGCCCGCGAGGATCTGGGAGTCGAGCTGCCGGGTCCCGGCGAGTACGCCGCCGGCAACTTCTTTCTCCCCACAGACGCTGCGGAGCGGGAGCGCGCCAAGCAGGTTGTGGCCTCGGTCGCCGCCGAGCAGGGCCAGCGGATCCTCGGATGGCGTCGCGTGCCGACCGATGCCTCCGGGGCGGACATCGGCCCCTCGGCCCGCGCCACCGAGCCGGTGACGGAGCAGCTCTTCGTCGCCGCCGGGCCCGGCTCCTCCGGCGAGGCCTTCGAGCGGCAGCTCTACGTCATCCGCAAGCAGGCCGGCCATCGCCTGCGCGGCTCCGGCCGGAGCCAGGCCGAGATGTTCCACGCCTGCAGCCTCTCGACCAAGGTCCTGGTCTACAAGGGCCAGCTGACCGCGGAGCAGCTGCGGCCTTACTACCGCGATCTGTCCAGCGCCGACTACGAGAGCCACCTCGCGATGGTGCACTCCCGGTTCTCGACGAACACCTTTCCCTCCTGGGACCGGGCCCAGCCCAACCGCTTCATGGCTCACAATGGCGAGATCAACACGTTGCGCGGCAACATGAACTGGATGCGGGCGAGGGAAGGCGTCGTCCGCTCGGATCTCTTCGGCGCCGACCTCGAGAAGGTGCTCCCCGTCGTCGAGCCCGGCGGCTCCGACTCGGGCACGTTCGACAACGTGCTGGAGTTCCTCCTCATGACGGGCCGGCTGCTGCAGGAAGCCATCGTCATGATGATCCCCGAGGCCTGGCAGACCCACGAATCGATGCACCCCGACAGGAAAGCGTTCTACGAGTTCCATTCCTGCCTGATGGAGCCCTGGGACGGCCCCGCATCGATAGCGTTCACCGACGGCCGCTACATCGGAGCCGTCCTCGACCGCAACGGGCTGCGCCCCAGCCGCTACTATGTCACCCACGATGACCGCGTGATCATGGCCTCCGAGGTGGGAGTCCTCGAGCTGGATCCCGCCAACATCAAGCACAAGGGCCGGCTCCAGGCGGGCCGCATGTTCCTCGTCGATTTCGAACGTGGCCGCATCGTCGCCGACGAGGAGCTGAAGAGGGAGATCTCAGCCCGCCGGCCTTACCGCCGGTGGCTGTCACGCCAGGTGATCGACCTCTCCGACCTCGAGCTTGCCGGGCAGCCGCGAGGGTTCGACCCCGAGACGCTGCTTGCCCGAATGCAGGCTTTCGGATTCACATCGGAGACGCTGAGCTTCCTGCTGATCCCCATGGTGGAGGAGAAGCGGGACCCCGTCGGCTCGATGGGCAACGACACTGAGCTCGCCTGCCTCTCCGACCAGCCCCTCATGATCTACGACTACTTCAAGCAGCTCTTCGCCCAGGTCACCAATCCCTCGATCGACTCGATCCGCGAGGAGGTGATCATGAGCCTCGAGTGCTTCATGGGTCCCGAGGGGAACCTCCTCGACGCTGTCGAGGGCCAGGCGAACCGCCTCCGCGTTCCGCATCCCATCCTCAGCAACGAGGAGCTGGCCGCCATCCAGCACATGCGCCATCGCGGCTGGCGGACCCGGACGGTCGACATCACCTATCCGCGATCGGAGGGAGCCGCCGGCATTCCTCGCGCCCTCGACCGGATCTGCGAGGAGGCCGGAGCGGCGATCGAGGGTGGATACAAGCTCGTGCTCCTCTCGGACCGCGCCGTGGGGCCCGATCGAGTGGCCGTCAGCGCCCTGCTCGCCTGCGGAGCCGTCCACCACCATCTCGTCCGCCAGAGCCAGAGGACTCGCATCGGCATCATCCTGGAGACCGGCGAGGCCCGCGAGGTGCATCACTTCTGTCTCCTCGTCGGTTACGGCGCCGACGCCATCAATCCCTACCTCGCCTTCGA
>JAFGKN010000597.1 GCA_016928605.1 Planctomycetota bacterium
CGAAAGCCGAGAGAGACACCGCCGCATGCGACCGGTTAACGTATTGACGATGGTCCTGGCCGGAGGCGCCGGCGAGAGGCTGTACCCCCTGACCGCCCACCGCTCGAAGCCTGCCGTCCCCTTCGGAGGCAACTACCGGATCATCGACTTCACCCTGATGAACTGCATCCTCTCCGGCCTGAGGAACATCCACCTCCTCAGCCAGTATCATTCCCTCTCGCTGGGCCGCCACAAGAGCAAGCGCTGGAATTTCCTGAGCCCGGAGCTCGGCGAGTACGTAGAGCTCGTTCCCCCGAAGCTCCGCACGCGGACCGGCTTCTACCAGGGAACGGCGGACGCCGTGTACCGCAACCTCGACCTGCTCGAGTACTACCGCCCGGACGTGGTCCTCGTCCTCTCGGGAGACCACATCTACCGTGCCGACTACACCCGGTTCATCGAGTCCCACCTGAGCAACGACGCCGACGCCACTGTGCTCACCGGATCGGTGGACGAGGAGGAGGCCCGCTCCTTCGGGGTCATCTGCCTCGAGGAAGACGGCCGGATCGGGAGCTTCGTGGAGAAGCCGGGCGATCCCTCCCCCTATGCGGCGAGTGGCAAGTGCCTGATCAACCTCGGCGTCTACTGCTTCCAGACGAGCTTCCTCGTCCACCAGCTCATCGAGGACAGCAAGAAGCGGACAGCCCACGACTTCGGCAAGAACATCCTGCCGAACGCCCTGCGCAAGGGCGTGCTGGTCTCCTGCCCTCTGGAGGCGATCTGCCCCGACAAGACCCCCTACTGGCGGGACGTGGGCACGATCGACAGCTACTTCCAGGCGACGATGGATCTGCTCGACACGCCGCCCGCCTTCGATCTCCGCGATCCCCGCTGGCCGTCCGGCTCGCGCTTCTTCGAGTGGCTGCCGGCGAAGTTCCCCGGCGCTTCGTCCTCCGGCAAGTCGCTGCCGGCCCGCCGGAACCTCATCTCGAGCGGCTGCGACGTGGCGCCGGCCAGCGTCGAGAGGTCCGTCCTCTCCCAGGGAGTGTACATCGACGAGGGAAGCCGGATCGAGGAGTGCATCCTCTTCTCCGGCGTCCGGATCGGCAAGAGAGTGCACCTGGAAAGGGTGATCGTCGACGAGGGAGTGGAGATCCCCGACGGTGTGAAGATCGGGCCGGAGACGGACCGCCGCTCCTTCACGACGTCCGAGGAAGGCGTCACCATCGTCCCGGCGGGCTATCGCTTCGATGAGCCGGTGGTGACCACCGAGGAGGTCGGCATCATCGAGAGATCGCGCGCGGAAAGGAAAACGTCCGCGCGACCGCGGTCATCGAGCCTCTCGAGATCCCGCACGGCCGGCTCCAGCCGGGATCGGACCGCGAGCAAGTCCTGATCACTTCGCGAGGCGGAGGACCACCCGCTCGAGCATCCTCCGGTCCCTTTCCCGCGGATCCATCACGTACCACGCGAAGCGTCCCTCCCGGTCGAAGAGGATGAAGGACGCCGTGCCCACGGTGCCGTGGAGGGAGCGAAAGATCGACTGCCCCGGCGAGGCGTCGAATCCGCCCGCCGCCGCGACGCGCAGGGTCTCCAGGTCCTTTCGCATCGCCTCGAGCCGCTGCTGGGCCTGGCCCTCCTCGATCCGGCTCGGAAAGAACCCGAGCGTGATGGCGGCGACCGAGTCGTTCTCCCGCGCCAGGGAGTCCATCTCCTGGAGGAAGGACGCCGCGACGGCGTTGCCCGGATTGCGGAAGACGACCCCGGTGACCTTGCCGCGCGCCTCGGCCAGCGTCAGCTTGTTGCCGGTGGCCCAGCGAACGCCCTCGTCGAAGTCCACGCGAGGAAGCTGCCCCTGGTACGTCTCGAGGAACGTGAGGATGTCCTTCACGCGGAACTCGAGGTAGATCTCCTGGACCTTGGGCAAGTCCGACCCCTCTCTGACGAGGCGAGCTTTCTTCTCCTCGAGGTAGGTCCGACAGGAGTCCAGAGCCTTCTGGGCCCCCGCGATATCCCCCAGGGCGAACCGCGCATATCCGATCCAGAACTCCCGCAGGTCGTACCATTGCTCGTACTGCCCCCGCATGACCCGGCCCTCGATGCTCTTCATGCGCTCCGGGTACTCCTCGCCGATCTTGCGCATCAGCGCCTCCATGCCTTCGAGGTCGCCGATCCCGTAGAGGCCGTCGAACAGGACGCCGTTGAAGAGGACGTAATCAGCGTCGTTCGAGCGCTGCTCGGCGACCCGCTTCATGTGGTCGACGCACTCTCTGTAGCGCCCGAGATGGAGGTAGGCCTGGCCGATATCGATCAGGTACTTGGACGCGTTCGGACTCTCGGGGAACTCGGCGAGCACCCTCTGCGCCAGCGCCATCTGCCGCTGGGGATCACCGGAGCGGTACGCCGCATCGGCGAGCAGCTCGAGCGCCATGCGCCGCGCCTCGCTCCCGTCGGCACTCGCGGCCAGAGCCTCTTCGCCGAGCTTAGCGATGCGCTCGCGGTAGAGCTTCATGTCCTCCGCGAGCATCGCCGCCACCTCCTCCTCGATCATCCGCCTCTTCTGCGCCGGGGCAATCTGCTGATCCGCGAACTGCTGCGACACGACCTGCGACCAGTGTGTCCTGCGCTCCGAGAGGAAAACATCGAGGCGGACGAGGAGGTCGCGTCCCAGCGACGCCTTCACCCAGGGGACATCATCCCCCTCGCCGCACTCCTTGAGGAAGCGCTCGCCGAGCTCCATGGATCGAAGGACATCCTTCGCGATCTCCGAGGTCGGCCGGCCCGCGTCCGTGAAGACGAGTGGGATGGCCTTCCTCAGGCTCCGCAGCTCGGAGAGCATCTCGCGACAGGCGTCGGAGAGGCCCTCGCCGCCGGGCGGCGGGACCGCCGCGGCTGACTCCGGCGGAGGGGCAGGCTCCGCGGACTCGCCCGCGCCGAGCGCGACGCCGGTGTCCGCCCCCTCGCCCGCCGCTGGAGCGGGGGAGACCGCCGAGACACCGGGAGCGCTCTCGGCCGGCTCAGGCTCGGAGGGCACCGCCCCCTCCGGGGCTGGCGCCTCGCCTGCGCCGGTGGGCTCCTCGACGGAGACCACAGGCGAGTCCTCGGCGATGGGCTCGACCGGCCGGCAGCCGATCGCCGCGAAGGCCAGGAGCAGGAGGGCGACGCCGCAGAGGGGAGTGAGCTTCATGTTCGGGCTCCGTCACGGGTGGAAAAAGACCCATTCTAGGCGCTCGGCTCGAGCGTGGCAAGGGCGGCGGAGGCGGTGGCCGAGGCGGTGGCCGAGGCGGTGGCCGAGGCGGTGGCGGAGGCGGTGGCCGAGGCGGTGGCGGAGGCGGTGGCCGAGTCGGAGGCGGAGTCGGAGGCAGAGTCGGAGGCAGAGGCGGAGGCAGAGTCGGAGGCAGAGGCGGAGGCAGAGTCGGAG
>JAFGKN010000598.1 GCA_016928605.1 Planctomycetota bacterium
CACGTCGAGCTCGAGGACTGCGACCTGATGGGCTACAAGGTGCTCGGCGCGAAGGACGACGATCTCTTCTCCTGGAGCGTCAAGGGCAAGGTGGGCGCCTACGTGCAGTACCGCCAGAGCGTCCCGGAGGGCTTCGCGCGCACGCCGCTCTGGCCGGTCGATCTCTTCGCGAGCATCGCCCCGCCGGACGCGACGCCCCGCCGCGAGCCCCCGCCGGCGCGGCTGGTGAAGCTCCCTCTCGCCTACGGATCGGCCATGGAGAGCACGCCGGTCGTGCTGGAGGGCAGACCGCTGCTCGTCCTCAACCACCGCGACGACACGAAGAACAACACGGACGAGTACACCGAGAGCATGTACCTGTGGATCCGCGACCTCGCGACGGGCAAGGAGGTGGCGCGCTTCGGCGAAGGGCACTCGTTCGCGAGCGCCTTCGTCGATGGCTCCACGCTTCACGTGTTCGCGAGCGAGGGCACCGACCGCGACTGGTTCCAGAGCATCTACCGCTTCACGTCGACCGATCTCAAAACATGGTCGAGGGAGATCGCCGTGGAGAAGGAGGGAGACGAGCACCTCTTCAACGTCTCCGTCACGCGCGACGATGCCGGCTTTCTCATGGCCTACGAGTCGAACCTGCCCGTGAAGTTCTGCTTCAAGTTCGCGCGGTCGAAGGATCTCTCGCGATGGGAGAAGGTGAGCGGGCTCGTCTTCACCGGCGTCAACAACGAGTACAGCGCCTGTCCGGTCCTGCGCTACGTGCGGCCGTTTTACTACGTGATCTACCTCCACACCGCTCCGGCGGGACAGAAGGGCTGGGTCTCCTTCGCGGCGCGATCGCGGGACCTGGAGGCGTGGGAGCTGAGCCCGCGCAATCCGATCCTCGCCGCGGGACCGGGCGAGGGCCTGAACAACTCGGATGTCGACCTCTTCGAGCTCGAGGGCAACACGTACATCTTCTACGCGACGGGCGATCAGGCGACGTGGGGAGCGGTCCGCGTCGCGATGTTTCCCGGAGGTCTGGCGGACTTCTTCGAGAGCCTTTTCCCCGCGGGAGTCCCCACGGTGAAGGCATCGGCGCGGAGGGCGTAGCGGCTCTCGCGGCCCGGCGATGGCGGAGAGCTGCGGAACCTCGGAGTTGACGCGTCCGTCCGGATGGGGATAGCGTGCACGGCCTGCGTGAATCACCGCGGGAAGGAGGATCCTCATGTGCTGCCGGTCGCTTCAGCGAAGAAAGTTTCTCGGCGCCGCGGCGGGCGCCCTCGCCGCCGCGCCGGCCGCGATCGCCGCCTCGCGTCGAGCCGCGGCCGCGGAGTCGGACGGGCACGGCGTCTGGGCCCCGGATGCCTGGAACCCTGAGCGCGGATTTCTCGACGTCGGAAAGAAGCTCCGGGTCCAGCCGGTACTGATGTACGCCGTCGCCCAGCGGCGGGAGGCGAGCTCGTGGAAGTCCTGGGGCGGGATCCAGAGCGAGGCGGCGGCCGTGGACGAGGCCCGGCGCATCGAGGCCGAGCTGTCGCGGATCGCCGCGCAGGCCGGCTTTCCGATCGAGATGCTCCCCGTCCTGAAGGTCCGCACCGCCGAGGACGCGGCGAGGGCTCGCGCGCCGGCGCGCGACGTCACGCTCCTCTACCCGGCCACGGGATCCGGGGGGCTTCTTCGCTCCTCTGTTCCCGAGGAAGGCCCGGCGATCGTCTTCGTCCGGCACCGGTCCGGACCGATCTACTACTGGTACGAGGCGCTGAGCACGCGCTACCTCGCGCCGCGCCGGCGAGCATCCGAGGCCGAGCCGCCGCTCCTCGGAACGACGACGGTCGACGACGTGGTCGTCGACGATCCCGGCGAGATCCTCTGGCGCCTGCGGGCGCTCCGCGGCGCTCTGGGCCTCCGCGGAACGCGCATCGTCGCCCTCGGAGGGGCGTGGGGCAAGTACGACGCCGAGGCTCCGAGGTTCGCCGCCGAGGAGCTCGGGCTCGACATCGTCGAGGTGACCTACGAGTCCTTCGAGCCCCGGCTCGCCGCCGCGCTCTCGAGCGAGACGAAGCGCGCCCGCGCCGAGGCGTGGACAGCGCAGTACCTCTCGCTCCCCGGAACCGATCTCCGGACGGAGCGGCACTTCGTCGCGAGCGCCTTCCTCCTCTACGGCGTCATCAAGGAGCTCCTCGCGGAGCATCGCTCGCAGGCCTTCACGATCAAGGACTGCATGCGGACGATCCTGCCGATGTCGCGGACGACCGCCTGCCTGACGCTGGGTCTTCTCAACGACGAGGGCCTGCTCGCCTTCTGCGAATCGGACTTCGTCATCATCCCGGCGGGGATCCTCCTGAGGTACATCACGGGGCAGCCCGTCTTCCTCCACAACTCGACCTTCCCCCACCGCGGCATCGTGACGTGCGCCCACTGCGCGGCGCCGCGGAGGATGAACGGCGTCCGCTACGAGCCGGTAAAGGTGCTCACCCATTACGAGTCGGAGTTCGGCGCGGCGCCCAAGGTCGAGATCCCCGAAGGACAGGAGGTGACCTTCATCGACCCCGAGTACGCGACCGGCCGGTGGCTCGGCTTCCGGGGACGCGTGGCATCGAATCCCTTCTACGAGATCTGCCGCTCGCAGCAGGACGTGGAAATCCTCGGCGACTGGGAGCGCCTGCTCGACGAGGCGCGCGACTCCCACTGGATCATGGTCTACGGAGACCACCTCCGCGAGGCCGGCTACGCCGCCCGGAA
>JAFGKN010000599.1 GCA_016928605.1 Planctomycetota bacterium
AGCGAAGAACAGGCGCCGTAGGCGCCCGGCGCCCATCAGGCGCCGAGGAGAGGGAGGCCGCGTGTCGCGGCCGGTGCGGGGGAGGGTTCGCCTCCCCCGCAAACAAGGGAAGGCGCGCGTCAAAACCGGTGTCACCCGGTTTTGAACCACGCCAGAGAAGGCAACCGGAGAGATGGGACGGATCTCGATGTGTGGGCCGGCGGACCTGTGCGCCGGCAGGTTCTTGAAGTCGGCCGGGTCGGTCTGCGCGCTCGGCATGCTCCTGATCGCGGCGGCGAGCGCTGCGCGCGGCGACATCATCATCACCGAGATCCACTACGCGCCGGTCGATCTCGACGACCCCTCGCTGCCGCGGGACGACCTCGAGTTCGTCGAGCTCTTCAACGATGGCCCGGAGGTCTATGATCTCTCGGGTTTCCAGTTCACGCGGGGCATCGATCTGGTCTTCCCGGAGGGAACCTTCATCGAGGGTCGCGGATACCTGGTCATCGCCAAGAGCCCGGAGGCGGTCCGCAGCGCCTACGGCATCACCGGCGTCGTTTCCGCGGGCTTCGCCGGCATGCTCGACAACTCGGGCGAGACCATCGAGCTCGCCAACCCCCAGGGGGTGCCCGTCTGCAGCGTCTCCTACAACGACCGGGGCCAGTGGCCATCGGCCGCGAAGGGGACCGGGCACTCTCTCTCGATCCGATACGAGTACCTCGATCCCTCGGATGCCGACAGCTGGACGATCAGCGCCCAGCGCGGCGGCACTCCGGGCGTGACCAACTTCCAGAGCGGGGGCTACTATCAGGACCGGACGATCATCGCCGACGGCGAGATCTGGAAGTACTTCAAGGGGACGGCCGCTCCTCCGGCGAGCTGGAAGGATCTCGCCTTCAACGACAACACCTGGCTGAGCGGGCCGGCGGGCATCGGGTACGGCGACGGCGACGACCGGACCGAGCTCACCGACATGCAGAACAGCTATCTGTCCGTCTTCTGCCGCAAGCGCTTCACCGTCACGAGCCCCGGCGAGATCGACCGGCTGGTCCTGAGGGTCGTCGTCGACGACGGATTCGCCGCCTACCTCAACTCCACCGAGGTCGCCTCCTACAACCTCACGGGCCGGGACTACAACGACACCGCGGACGACCCGGTCGACAACGGAGACCTGGTCGAGACCGACATCTCAGAGTTCAAGCACCTGCTGGTCGCCGGAGAGAACATCCTCGCCGTGCAGGTGCACAACGTGAGCCTGGGAAGCTCCGACCTCTCGTTCATCCCGGAGCTCTTCGACCGGCGCATCACCGAGCCGGAGTCCCTCGCCACGGTGCCCGTGTGGGTCAACGAGGGGCACTTCCGCACCGCCGGGGAGCGGTTCGTCGAGCTCTACAACGAGAGCACCACCGCCGTCGACCTCTCCGGCTTCCACCTCACGGACCTCTTCTCGGACCTGACCAGGTACCGCATCGCGGGCGGCACGTCGATCGGACCGCGCGGCTTCCTCGTCTTCACGGAGGAGGATCTCGGCTTCGACCTCTCCATCGTCGAGGGGGTCAAGGAGCGGGTCGCGATCGCTCTCGTCAACGCCGCAGGGACGCGCGTCATCGACGCCCGGATCTTCGAGCCGAAGGTCGACGGAAAGAGCGAGGCCCGCTTTCCCGATGGAGGCAGGAGGTTCTCCCCGGCTGCGGAGCCCACGCCCGGCGCCGCCAACCAGGTCGACGTGGTCCGCGACGTCATCTTCAACGAGCTGATGTACCATCCGATCTCGGACCTCGACCGCGACGAGTACATCGAGCTCCACAACCGCGGCAGCGCGGTGCGCGACATCGGCGGCTGGCGGGTGGAGGGCGTAAACCACGTCTTTCCTCCGGACACGGTGATCGGACCCGGAGAGTACATCGTCATCGCCAAGGATCCCGAGCGGATCCGCTCGATCTATGGCCTCGACGAGACGGTCGTGCCGAGCCCCGGTTACGAGGGGCGCCTGGCGAACGGCGGTGAGCGGTTGCGGCTCCTCGATGCGAGCGAGAACATCGCCGATCAGGTGAGGTACCGCGACGGAGGCGAGTGGCCGCGCTGGGCGGATGGACTCGGCTCGTCGCTCGAGAGGATCGATCCCTTCGGCGAGGCGTCCGTCGCGACGACGTGGGACGCGAGCGACGACGCCCACAAGGCTTCGACCCGGATCTTCAGCTACGTCGCCACGCAGGGGAGCTACGAGCCCGACCTCGGCATGATGCTCATGGATGAGGGCATCGCCATCGTCGACGACATCGCCCTGGAGCCCGCGGGGGGAGGGTCGAGCCTCATCTCGAACGGCACGTTCAACACGAGCACCAGCGGGTGGGTGATCGAGGGCACGCACATCCTGTCGGGGCGGACGACGCAGCCCGGCGAGGTGATCGCTGGAGGCGGCAGCCTCAAGCTCATCGCCTACAACGGCACCGGCGATTACAAGGTCAACCGCATCGAGACGCAGGCCTCCGCGCTGACGTTCGGCGCATCGTACCGGATCACCTTCAAGGCCCGCTGGGTGGTCGGCGGCCGGACGATTCTCACGATCGGCGACTACAACGTGGGGTATCCCCACCATCCCAGCCTGGCGGGGTCCAGCCAGCTCGATGTCCCCCTCGATCTCGGAACGCCGGGAGCGGTCAACAGCGCGACGCTGCGGCAGATCGACAGCTTCGGCACCTCCAACCAGGGGCCTGCCATCGACGAGGTGAGCCATTCCCCCGGCGTGCCCGAGAGCGGAGAGGCGGTCACCGTGAGCGCCCGCGTCCGGGATCCGGACGGCATCTCCCTCGTGCGGCTCTACTACCGGCTGGAGAATCCGTCGGGGACCTTCAGCCAGACGGCGATGAGCGACGCCGACGGCGATGGGATCTACGAGGGGACGATCCCGGGCCAGGCGATCGGCACCCGCGTTCTCTTCTACGTGGCGGCGGTGGATGGCGAGGGGCTGATCGAGAGGTTCCCCGTCGACATCTTCAGCCGGACGCATCCGCCGGTCGTCAACACGTCGAGCCCTCCCTCGATCGCCGCCCGCTACGCGATGTACCGGCACGATCAGCGGATCGTCTCGACGAGCTATCACAGCTACCGCTTCGTGCTCGATGCGGACCGCGAGAACGAGCTGCGATACCGGCGTGTCCTCTCGAACCAGATGCTCGACGGCACCTTCATCTTCGGCTCCGAGGATGTCTACTACAACGCGCAGATCCGCTTCGCCGGAAGCCCGTGGCTGCGGGGCGGCAACAACGACTTCAACAAGAGCTACGCGCTCAAGATGCCCAAGGACAACTGGCTCCACGGGCGCAAGAGCGCCTTCAACCTCGACGAGCACTCGACCGACGGCCGCGAGCGCATGGCGCACTTCCTCCTGCGGCGCAACGCAGGGCATACCCGCCTTCCCTACTTCGACGGCCATGCTCTCGTGCGTTTCCAGCTCAGCGGCGTCCACACGTCGACGCGCGAGGCCCTCGACAAGCCGAACCGGCAGTACATGGACTTCTGGTTCCCCGAGGACCCCGTCTCCGGGGCGCACTACGAGATGGATGACCGCTTCAGCTTCAACGACAACGGCGACAAGACCGGCAACGCCGAGGGCAAGGTCCTCTATCCGCCTTACGGGGGAACGACCGGCGGTACGAACAAGGAGAACTACCGCTGGTACTTCGCGCTGCGCAACCGGAAGGGGGATGACGACTTCGCCCCGATGCTTTCGATGTGCAATCTCATGGACTCCCGCACAACGGCGGACAGCACCTTCGACGGCCGGGTCTTCGACTCGCTCGACGTCGAGGAGTTCCTGCGCGTCTGGGCGATCGAGCTCAACATCGGCGACTGGGACACCTGGGGCGGAGAGCGCGGCAAGAACTGCTACTTCTACCAGTCGACCGCTGACGGCCTCTGGCGCCTGGTCCCCTGGGACCTGGAGCTCACCTTCGAGTCCGGCCGTATCAACTTCTGCTCGATGCCATCCTCGCCCACAAACACCTACTCCAATCACTTCACCGAGATCACGCGCATGATCAACCGCCCGAAGATCAAGCGCCTCTACTACGGCATCCTGAAGGAGCAGGTGGATGGATTCTTCTTCACGGGCGCCGGCTCTCCGCTGAGCGAGTACGCTTCGCAGCTGAGCGGCTCCGGGGTGAGCCTCGGCAACGTGCTCGGATTCGTGACCACCCGTAGCTCGATGATCCGGAGCTGGATCCAGCCGGCGGTCTATCCCCAGGTGAGGCTCCGGATCACGACCAACGGAGGAAGCGACATCACGACGGACGAAACCGCGGTCGTCCTCGACGGCGAGGCGCCCGCCGAGATCCGCGATTTCATCGTCTCGCGCAACGGCAGGCTCCTCGACGATCCGGCGCCGGCGTTCTCCCTTTCCTCCAGCAACATCAGGGGGTGGCGCACGCAGATTCCCCTCGAGGCAGGCGACAACGAGGTCGAGATCCTCGGATTCGACACCGGCGGAAGCCTGGTCGACAGCGATTCCATCAGGATCTCGAGCACGCCCGCCTGGGGCCGGCCGGCCATCCGCGATGTGACTCCCAACCCCGCCCTGCGCGGCGAGGAGATCACCATCGAGGGCGACGAGTTCCACGACGGCCTCGTGGTGGTCTTTGGCGGTCTGGTGCTCGTGAGCGATGTCGAGTTCGACGAGGCCGTCGATCCGACCCGCATCCGCCTCGTCGTGCCTTTCGACGTTCTCGGAACATCGGTCGCCGTCGACGTGCGCAACACCGACGGGCAGACCTCCGATGCTTTCCTCCTCGAGCTTCTGAGCGAGCCGCGTGTGCTGTTTGTGCGGGGGGACAGCAACCTCGACGGCCAGGTCGACATCAGCGATGCCGTGGCGACGCTGGGCTACCTGTTCCTGGGCGGAACTGTCGGCTGCGAGGACGCTTGCGACACCGACGACAACGGGTGGGTCGAGCTGACCGACGCCGTGGTCGGCCTCAGCCACCTGTTCCAGGGCGGGAGCCCACCCGCGCCGCCCTTCCCAGACCCGGGCACCGATTCCACCTCGGACAGCCTGGGCTGTGAGCGAGGGCTCTGAGGCCGCGCGGCGAAACGCGGGCTCGGAGAACTTGATTTGAGCCCTGATCTCGCCAAGAATAAGGCTTGATGTACCGCCGTCGCTGACTAGCAGAGCGCCGTGGAGATGCAAACCCGAGACCTGGCGTATTCACCGGCTCCGGGAGGCGAGCCCAAGCTGGTGTTCCGGACGGGCCCGTCGCGAGGCAAGGTCTTCGTGCTGGAGGGAGACCGCCTCTCGCTGGGCCGCGGGGCACAGTGCGATGTCGTCGTGCCCGATGACATCGTCTCGTCCCTGCACGCCGTCATCGGCCGCGCTTCCGATGGGACCTGCTGGATCAAGGATTCCGGCTCGAAGAACGGCACTTACGTCAACGGGCGAAGGATCCAGGAGGTGACGCCGCTCAGCGAGGGCGATCTCCTCTGCCTGGCTCAGGCCGGTCCCGAGATCCAGTTCACCAGCGGCGAGCCCGAGCTCCCCTCGCTCATCGGCACATCGACCGCGACCCTGGCCCGCACGCGGTCCCTGAAGGCGCTTCTCGAGCTGCTCCCGCAGGCGGCGAGAGGTCGAGTCACCGGCAACGCGGGGGTCCACGAGCTCGAGGGCTGCCGGCTCGAGGAGGTCAGCCGCCGCTCCAGGCGCGCCGTCTTCCACTACTTCGTCGGAGTGGGAGTGGTCCTTCTCCTCGCGGTCCTCGTCATCCTCCAGCTCCAGCTCCGGGACCGGCTGTCTCCGGCGGCTTCCTCATCGACCGGCATCTCGATCGGCGGTGCGGCGCCTTCGCCCTCTCCTGGTGCCGGGCAGGAGGAGAAGCTCGACGCCGGCGTGCAGCTCGATATCCAGCCGATCTACGGCAGCCTCTTCCACTCCTATCGCGATCACCCCATCGGCAAGGTCCTTGTCGTGAACCGCGGAGCTTCGCCGCTGGAGGGCGCGAGGCTCCTCTTCGATCTCTTCTTCTCGTTCGAGGGCAAGAGGGAGGACTTCCTCGTCGAGGATCTCGTCCTGGACGTTCCGTCCCTCGCGCCGGGGGAGTCGTGGGATCACGAGATCCGCCCGGTGCTCTCGACGCAGATCCTCTCACCGCGCGACCGCGAGGTGACGGCTTCCATCGCGCTCGAGGAGGGAGGACGGACGCTCGCCTCGCAGACGAGGGCCGCTCTCGTCTACGGCCGGCACGTCTTCAACTGGGAGGAACCGGAGCGGATCGCGGCCTTCATCGACGCGGAGGATCCGGCGGTTCTGGCGTTCATCAACGAGGCCTGGTCGATCCATCCCGAGACATCCCGCGATGAGTTTCCTCCGCGGCGGATGGTCGATGCGGTGACGGTCCTGACGGCGCTGGCCGAGCGCGGGATCCGGTATCTGAGCGACGCGCAGACGCCGAACCAGTTCGCGGCGAGCTCCCGGGTCAACGACAGGGTCAAGTATCCCGGCGAGACGCTGATCGACGGCACGGGCGACTGCGATGATCTCTCGGTGCTCTGCTGCTCCCTCCTCAAGGCCGTGGGAATCCCGGCGGCCTTTGTCGTCGGCGCGGACCATGTCCTCTTCCTCTTCGACAGCGGGCTGGAGGAGGCCCTGCTCGATGAGTCTCCATTCGACCCCGAAACGGTGATCCCGTGGAAGGGGCGGATCTGGATCCCCGTGGAGTCCACGCGGCTGGCCGGCTCCCAGGGGAGCTTCCTCGCGGCGTGGACGGCGGCCTGGAAGCGCCGCCGCTCGATCGTCGAGGACGAGATGCAGATCGTCGACGTCCAGGATGCCTGGCGTCGATACAAGCCGTTTCCCCCCGCTCCGGACCGGGAGCTCCTCGACCGGATCCAGAGGACCGACTGGCTGAGCGAGAACGACGTGGCTCTCCGCGTGGAGGAGACTCTGGAATCTCTGCGCCAGCTCTACCTCAAGAATCTGAGCGGCAAGATCGAGGAGCTCGACAAGGACCTCGAAGGGCTCGCTCGAGCGCAGGCCGTCGGGCTTCTCTACGCCCGCAGCGGCCTCTACTCCCTGGCGATCGAGAGCTTCGAGAAGGCCGTGTTCCCCGGCGGCGCGCCGCAGACGAGAGCGGAGATCCTCGGCTGGCAGGGCGAGGTCGGCGGTGAGACGGCGGTGGTTCTCGGAAACCTGGCCCTGACCCTGAGCCTCGGCGCGCGCAGCTCCGAGGAGCTCGACCGTGCGGCGGCCCTCTTCGAGCTCTCCCTCCGCGGCATCCCCGAGGAGTATCCCGAGCGGGCCGAGATCATGCTTCGGATCGCCCTGATCCGCAGCCTGGGGGGGGACATCCTCGGCGTCAGGGAGTGGACCGCCCGCGCCTACCGGATCGACCCCGCTCTGGAGCGGACGTTCGCCGCTCTGGTGGAGGGCGACGGCACGGTGGCCGGTGAGAACCCCAGGATCTTCCGGTATCTCGAGGAGGGTCTTCGGAGCTCTCTCAAGGCTCCAGAGTCCGGCACCTGAGCCGCCCGGCCGCGGGTCTCTCCCCCGGGAAGCGCTCACCTGACGGGCGCCGGATGATCGACTTCGCAGCCGCACCGTGGTAGCTTTGGGTGTGTTCCGCCCAACCCGCGCTGGTTTGGATGCAAGAGGTTGAGAGTCCACGGCTTGTCGTCGGGGCGGACGAGCTGCGAGACCGCCGCCGGGCCTGCTGAGCGAGCTCGCCGCTCGAGCCGGAAGGGCGGGCGCGTCGGTTGCGGCTGCTGCGAAGCTGCGCGGAGCAGGCGGGGCTCTATGACATCGCTGGTGAACCGATACGATACGGGAAGGGACGCTCCGTCCGCTGAGCGAGGATCCGCCGCCGGCATCGAGACGAGGGCTCTGCTCTGGTTTTTCGGTCTCTTGCTCTTTCTCGCCGGCTCGGTGCTCGCGTATCTGCTCTTCCCCATCCCCGGCTCTCCCGGCGGGGGTGTGCTGCTCGCGGAAGGCGCGGGGGAGACCACCGACCGCGAGCGGTACCTCGCGGAGCGGCAGGCGGAGGTGGAGGAGGTCTTCGAGTCGGCGGCGCGAGCCGTCGAGGACCGGCTCTTCGCCGACCTCGCGCGCCGCGCCGGGGACCTCGATGCGGAGGGGCTCGAGAGGGCGCTCGTGGCGCTGGCGGCGGGGCCTCCCGGGGACACCGTCGCTCGCGTGCAGCTCCAGGCGACCCTGAGCGGTCTTCTCGAGGGGGGCTCCGCGGGGGAGTCGGATGGCTCGAAGGAGCTGGATCTCCTCGCCGGCGGCGGGTCTATCGATTTCGCCGCGCTGCTCCTGCCGGGGGACGGAGTGCTCGGAGCGCCGGCTCTTCTCTTTCGACAGGGCGAGGCGGAGGATGATGGACAAGGAGCCGCTGGTCCAGGGCGGCTTCTGGAGCTGCGATGCCGTCCTCTCCTCGGCCGGCCCCCCTCCAGCGCCGGCCTCGAGACGCTCTCCGGAGTGGAGGTCCTGACGGCTGCTCTGGCCCGAGTCCGGAGCGAGCGGGAGGAGGCGGTCGACTCGCTCTTCATCGTCGCGGTGCGTCCCCTCGCGGTCGGGCCCGCAGAGCCCCCCGCGGCCCTCGTCGTCGGACGGAGCATCCGGCGGCTCTTCTCTCTGCTGGAGGCGAGTGTCAAACCTCTGGATGGCTCGAGCTACCGGTGGCATCTGGTGGGGGAGATCGTGGGGGAGCCGGTGGTCCTCGCCGGAGCGGAAAAGGGAAAGAAGATCCTCCGGCAGCTGATCGCAGACCTCGAGAAGGGACGAGTCTGCGCGCAGCCGGCGTTCATGGAGTACGGGTCGAAGCCCGTCGGGTGCTGGGCTCCTCTGCGAGCGCTCGGAGGCGGACTCGCGGCCGCGTGGGGCATAACGATCGCACCCGCGGTCCTCGAGGGCGCGCCAGAGTCGTCGCCGGGGCAAGAAGACCGCCCGGAGGGCAGCGACATCCTCTCCAGCGAGATCTTGGTTCTGATGCTCATCTCGAGCGGCGTCCTGATCGCGCTGCTGGTCCTCTCGGTGCTGGTTCACCTGGCGGTCCGCTGGATCCGGTTCCTGAAGGACCGGGCGTACGTGATGAAGCTCTACCGCAGCTGGCGGGAGGGAGAGGCGGATCTCCCGGGGGATCCCTGGATCACTCGCCGCGATTCCTCCTTGCAGAGGCTACCCCCTGACGAGGCCCTGTCGATGGAGACGCCGCCGGCCGAGATCAGCCCGGAGCTGGCGGAACACCTCAAGGACTTCGATGCGCTTCCGGATCCGGCGAGAGAGGCGCTGGAGGCAGAGCTGCGCGGCCTCGCGGGGAGGCTGGACGGCCTGAGCCGGCAGCTGGCGCGCGGGGCGGCGCCGATCCAGCAGCTCGCCGAGATCGCCGAGGCAGAGCTCGCCGGAGGCCGGCAGCGGCTCGAGGATCTGGGGAGCCGCGTCGATCTCCTGCTCGAGCGAGTGGGCGAGGCGGTGGCGTGCGTCGGTCAGCTCACCTCGGCTCTGGGCGAGGCGAAGTGCGAGAGCGAGGATGCTCTCCGGATCCGCGTCGAGCGCGAGGTGGAGAGGCTGGAGAGGGAATGGGAGTCGCGGATCCAGACGCTGCGCTCAGAGGTGGACGAGGCGCACGCCCTTGGTGAGAAGCTGATGGCCGATCTGACATCGGCGCAGGAGAGTCAGTCGAGGCTCGAGCAGGAGCTGGAGAGCAGCCGCGGCGACCTCGAGTCTCGGACGCAGGAGCTGGCAGAGGCTCGCCGGGACCTCGAGTCCCGGACGCAGGAGCTGGCAGAGGCTCGCCGGGATCTGGAGTCTCGGATCGGGGAGCAGGCGCGGGTCGTGGACGAGCTCAGAGGGCAGCTCGCGGAAGCGAGTGAGCACCTCGAGGCCGCCCGGACGGCGGCGAGCTCGACGCCTCCCCCAGGTGAGCCCGCCTCCCAGATCGCGGCGAGCTCGTCTCCTCCGTCCGGCGGGCCTCCGTCGGATCTGCAGGCGGAGGTCGAGATCCTCCGCTCCTTCCAGCTCGCCCTGGCCAGAGGGCATCTGCCCGCTCCTGTCGTCGCCGTCGACACGGATCTGACCGTCTTCTTCTGGAATCCCGCCGCCGAGTCCCTCTGGCGGCTGCAGGCCGAGACAGCGCTCGGGAGATCTCTCTGCGAGCTGGAGCTCGGCTCGGCCGTCGCGCGCGACGAGCTGGTGAGGATCGCCCGGGAGTCGATGGAGGCGCGCGAGCCCCGCAGGAGCGCAGCCTTCGCCTGCGAGCTCGCCTCCGGCGACATGTTCCTCAGGGTCCACGCCCAGCCGGTCGTGGGCGAGGCTGGAGCCGTGCTCGGGGCTGTCGTCGGCATCGAGGACCTGACGGGAGAGACGCAGAGCCGCCGCGAGCGGGAGGTCGAGGAAGCGTTCCGGGAGAGCCTCACGGCGTCGCTTCCCGTGGGGCTCGTCGTCACCGACCTCGAGCAGAGGGTGATCGCGTGGAACCCACAGGCGGCGCAGATCCTCAAGGTGCCGGAGGCGGATGCTCTGGGCCGGCGCCTCGGCGAGCTGGCGACGACGCTCTCCGGAGCGGCTCTCGACGAGAGGCTGTCTCGGGTGGGCGAGCAGCGCAAGCCCTCGCGGTTCGTCGTCCGCAAGGACGAGGATGGCCGCCAGGTCCACTACGTCGTGACCTACGCCCCGCTCCGCGCCGGCGGGGGAGAGGCCTGCGGATCGATCCTCCTCGTGGAGCGGTCGCTGAAGCGGGACGCTTCCGCTTCGACAGCCCCCGCCGACCCCGCGGGAGACTCCGGGAGCTAGCGAGGCCCTGCCGCTGGAGCATGAGGGGGGCGGCTCCGCCCGTCCGGTCGCCACCGCCTGACGTGGTTTCGCCCGGGGCGTGGCCTGTCGCCGTGTCCGGCCGAGAGGC
>JAFGKN010000088.1 GCA_016928605.1 Planctomycetota bacterium
CGGATACTATCCACCAGCCGAGCAGGAGTCGTCTCGCTCATCAGCAGACCGCCTTGAGCTTCGCATCGATGCAGATCCCATGGACGCCAGCCGAAGTCGTCGCCCGGATTCTGGAAGCGGCCGGCGGCTACGAGTTCGACACCTTCGTCATCGGGCTGAGCCGCGAGCTGGCGAGGTCCGATCCCTCGGCGGAGCAGCCCCTGAGGGAGCTCAAGGCGGCCGTCGGCCGGAGGCTCCTCGAGATCTGGCCTGGGCGCGAGGTGGACTTCCTGCGCCCGCAGATCCGCTTCGACGTCAGCCCCGCCTCCCCCGTGCGGGTCTCGGCCTCCCCTCTCTTCGTCGCCGGGCGGTACCGGAAGCTGTCCCGGGAGACGCCGGCGAGCCGCTGGATCCACCACACCTGCCGGGGAGCGGGCTGCGCGAGCTGCCGCTGGACGGGAGAGCTCAACGGACCCAGCGTCGAAGAGCTCATCTCGCGCCCGCTGCTCGAGGCATGCGGCGGCGAGGAGACGCTGTTCCACGCCCTCGGAAGGGAGGACACCGATGCCAGGATGCTGGGCGACGGCCGGCCGTTCGTCGTCGAGATCCGCGGCCCGAGGCGCCGCCGGATCGACCTCCGCCGGGCTCTGGAGGAATCGACGCGGCGGGGAAGAGGACGCGCCGAGTTCCTCCTCCTGCGGCTCGTCGAGCGCGACGCCGTGCGGCTCATCAAGGAGGCGCGGGCCGAGAAGACCTACCGGGTGTGGCTCCGCCTCGCCGCGCCCCCTCCGCCGGATGTGAGCGAGCGCCTGCAAGGCCTCAAGGGCCAGCCCATCCGGCAGCGCTCTCCGACACGGGTGATGCACCGCCGCGGCGAGAGCACCCTCCGCATCCGGCAGGTCCTCGAGTCGCGCTGGCTCGGGGAGATCGATGGCTGGTGGGCATGGGAGGTGCGCGCCGCGGCGGGGACCTACATCAAGGAGCTCGTCTCCGGCGATGGGGGACGGACGCGGCCGAGCGTGGCCGATGTGCTGGGGGTGGACGCGGAGTGTCTGGCGCTCGACGTCATCGCCATCCACTGGAGCGGACTACTTGAAGAGGAACTCTAGCTGATCGCCGGTCAGGTCTCGCAGGAACGTCTCCGACCCGGCCACGATGGCGTCGGCCAGCTTCTTCTTCGACTCCTGCAGCTCGGCGATCTTCTCCTCGATCGTGTCCTCGGCGACGAATCGGTACGCGAAGACCTTCTTGTTCTGCCCGATGCGGTGAGCGCGGTCGATGGCCTGCGTCTCCACCGCCGGGTTCCACCAGGGGTCGAGGATGAAGACGTAGTCGGCGGCGGTGAGGTTCAGGCCCAGCCCTCCGGCCTTGAGGCTGATCAGGAAGGTCTTCACGCGCCTGTCGCTCTGGAACCGGTCGACGTGATCCTGGCGATTGACCGTCTGGCCGTCGAGATACTCGTAGACGATCCCCTCCGCATCGAGCTCCTTGCGGAGCAGCGCGAGGAGCGAGGTGAACTGCGAGAAGATCAGGACCTTGTGCCCCTCCGCGATCACCTCGTCGAGCATCGAGCGCAACGCCTGGAACTTGCCGGAGGCCAGCTCTTCCCCATCGGTCTGGATGAGATTGGGATGGCACGCGGCCTGGCGCATGCGCAGCAGAGCCTCGAGGATATGGAGCTTCGAGCGCGCGACTCCCTTCGTCTTGACGGTCGCCAGCACCGATCTGCGGCAGTGATCCTTGACGCGCTGGTAGATCTTCTTCTGCTCCGGCTCCATCTCGCAGAGGATCGTCTCCTCGATCTTCTCCGGGAGATCCTTGGCGACGTCCTCCTTCTTGCGGCGCAGGATGAAGGGCCCCAGCGCGCGCCGCAGGTAGCGGAACTGCGCGGAGTCCATCTCTCTCCCCGTCCCGAACCGCTTCCGGAAAGCGTCCGCGCTCCCCAGCATGCCGGGATTGAGGAAATTGAAGAGCGACCAGAGCTCGCCGAGGTGGTTCTCCAGCGGAGTTCCGCTGAGGATGAGGCGGCGGTCCCCGCTGAGGAGCATGGCCGCTCGAGCGTTCTGCGACTCTGGATTCTTGATCGCCTGGCCCTCGTCCAGAATCATGCAGAAGAACTTGAAGCCCGCGAGCTTCTCGATGTCGCGCCGCACCGTTCCGTAGGTCGTGATGACCAGGTCGTACTCGTCGAGCTGGTCGAAGTACGCCGCGCGCTTCTGGCCCGTGTAGGCGAGGGTCTTCAGGTTGGGAGTGAATCTCTGCGCCTCCCGCATCCAGTTGAAGACCAGGGACTTCGGCGTGACGACGAGCGTCGTGCCGCCCTGCCCCTCCTCCTTGAGCAGCTGCAGGAAAGCGAGGGCCTGGATCGTCTTGCCCAGCCCCATGTCGTCGGCCAGGCAGCCGCCCCAGCCCATCTGGTCCAGGAACCGGAGCCAGCCGACCCCCAGCTTCTGGTACTCGCGAAGGACTCCGTTGAAGTTCGGCGACGGGGAGGCGGGCTCGATGCCCTTGAAGCCGGCCAACCTCTCGCGCTCGGCCTTGAAGCCCGCGTCGAGCCTTGTCTTGATGTTCTCCGAGAGGAGAGCGTCGACCACGGAGGACTGGGTCCGGCGAAAGCGCAGCCTGTCTCCATAAACCTCGCCGAGGGCCATCCAGGCCGCGTTCTTCTCCAGCCACCGGTAGGGCAGCACTCCGATCACTCCGCGCCCCAGGGGGATCATGCGGTTGCCCTCCTGGATGGCCTCCAGCAGGGCCGGCAGCTCGACGCTCTGGTCGCCGAAATGAACCGTGACCGCGATCTCGATGTAGTCCGGCTCGGAGTCGATCTGGACCTCCATGTCGGTGGGCGGCCGGAAGGGAATGCCCTTGCCGGTGATGCTCCAGCCGAACTCGAACAGCTCGGGAGCCGCGTTGGGGAGCCGATCCGCCGTCAGGTGGAAATGGTGAGTCGTGCTGTCGTAGTTGAAGCCCACGTCGAGGAGCTGGACGGCGTGGCGGGACTCGAGATCGAGCTTCCTCACGATCAGATGGTTCGTCCTCGGCGAGAAGAAGCAGCGCCCGGGACGCGCCGCCCGCACCAGGTCCTCGCCGTAGCGGAAGCTCACCTCGCCGACGGCCTCCTGCGGCCCGCTGTCGAGCTTGAGCTCCGGCTGCGGGTACAGGTTGTCCACCGTGACGATGTTCAGCATCGCCGGGGCCTGCAGCGGGGGGAGGGTCGTCGATCGCTCGAACACCTTGTACAGCTTCGGCAGGCTCCGCCGCGGAACCCGCTGGAACCTCCCCCGGCGGAGGGCCTTGACCCAGGCCGCAGAGCCGTGAAACGCGACGGGGCTCAGCAGGCCGGAGGCCCGCAGCAGCTGGCCCTCCTCGCCGTCCGCCAGGAGGAGCACGTATCCCTCCGGAGGGAGCGTGCGACCGTTGCGGACGAATCTGCCCGTCAGCTGGAACTCCCCCGTGCGGGGACCGAAGCCGATCGCGAGGTGGAAATCGCAGGGAGGAGCCCCGTTGTCATCCCTGACCACCGGGACCGCCTCGCCTCCTTCCCGCCGCTCCACGTAGACGCGCCCGGTCTCGAGGAGAAGGGGGAGCAGACGGCGCCAGATGTCCTCCGTGACGAGACAGACGGTGCCTCGTCCCTTCTCGAGCGCGCGCTCGGCCCGGCTCAGGTCGGTCCGGTTGCCGTTGCGAGACCTCTCGTTCAAGCTCGGGGAGAGCTTCCGGCCGATGCCCTTGCCGTTCTTCTTGCCGTTGGAGGGCAAGCGCATCCGGGGCGCTCTCGTCAGCAGGCTGCTGATCTGGCGGTCGAGAGCGTCGGGCACTCCCTTCGAGAGGCTGCGATCGATGAAGACGGGCGTGAGAGGCGCCCAGTCCGGCAGCTCCTCGCGATACAGCGCGAACTCCCCGGCCGGCACGTGCCGCTCGAAGACCTCGACGAGAGCCTCGCCGGCGAGAGGGGAAACCGCGCTGATGACATAGACCAGGCCGCCCGGGCCAGCCGGCACCAGCGGCAGGAGTGAGGAAAACCCGGTCTCTCGGTTCTGCAGGCCGCCGAACGAGCTCGCCAGGCCGTTCGCACCCCGCGAGGGGGCGTGGTGCACAACCGGCGGTCCCGGACGCCTGCACGCATCCTTCCCCCTCCGCATAAGCGGCGGAGACTTCCTGCCGGGAGACGCCATCTTGGCTCGTTTCTTCTTCATGCCTCTCGGGCCCGACGCCTTGCCGCCAGGGTACCCTGGCTTGCCGGGCCATCGCTCTGAGCTTGCGAAATCGCGGTTCGGTCGATCGCCGGAAGGAGCGTTGCGTCTTTCATCGAGGATCCCCTGCCCGAAGTCCTGCTCCGCCGGCTCGCTGCCGCGCGGTCCTCCCCCGGCAGGAGCTGGCTGCGGCTCCCTACGCGAGGCGGCTGGCCCTGCGTGGCTCGCTCGAGGCTCGCCGGGAGCGTCCGGCTTCGAGCCGGCCCCGCTGCTCGCCAATCGTGTGGACTCTGGGCTCTTCATCGAGGCTGCCTCCGTGGAGTCGTCCGGTGCGGACCGCGCGCCGGTCGAAGGTCTCCGCGAGGTGGACTTCGAGATCGAGGTCTTTGTCGCTCTCGTCGAAGAGGCCTTCGGCCTCATGACCCTGCTCTGGTCTCTGCTGCCTGAGCCGTCTTCTTCACTTTCTTCGCGCTGATCGGCAGAACTGTTCTTGCCGTCGCGCCGCTCTCCCCGCCGGGCAGCGCCGACTCGGACGCTGCGACTCCGCGAATCCGGGCCTCCCGGGGCGAACCGGAGTCTCTCGCCGCCCGCCCGGGCGACGTCCGACCGGCTGCGGACTTGCTTCAGGCCTTGCTCGCCTCACGCAGAAGCTCGCTTCAGAGCCCGACCTGGCCAGGCGAAGGCTCGAGGTCCTGAGAACCACCGATCCCCTGGAGGAGTCCAGGCGATGCAGAGGTCCAGCAGCTGCTGGAAAATCGAAAGCGCGACGTCTGTCGGGTGGATACGTAATTCGCTACAGGTTCAAAGCGAGGGAGATCCCTGGGTCCCTATCGTGCGCTCCTTGAGTGGCCTCTCCCCACCTGGCCACTAGTCGATCCTGAGGATTGTCGCGTCCCCGACGCGTAAACCTTGAGCCCTTGAGCCGTGCACCCATGAGCCCCTGAGCCGCATATAGCCCACCACAGGCGCCCTTGTCAAGAGCGGTGTTATGGAAGCATAATACAAAACCGGCGGCGAAGACAGGACTTGTTGCGAAAAAAGATCGAAAAAACTCAAGGCCCCCCGCACGACAGCCGCGGCGATGGCCTCGTGCGGGCTCCGGGCGCGCGCACTCGTCGAGAAACCGCAGCGGGGCCCCCGGCGCCGCAGGATACGCGGAACACGGCCGAGAAGCGCCCGCCGGAGAGGGGATCGACCTGCGGCCCCCTGCGACTTGAGCCCTTCGGCGCCCGCCCGAATCGAGGACCGCGGGGATGGGAGATGAGGGACACGCCCCCGGACGAGGGCGAGCATCCCCGCGGCTCACCGGCTCTCTCCCCGGCGGGCGACCTGCCGCCGCGGCCTCCTGCCCTCCCGCAGCGTGGCGCGGAGCCCGCCCGGCGGCCCGCTCGCGACTCGTCTCCGGGAGCGGCAAGCCGCGGAGTCTCGGAGACTTGCATCCTGAGCCAAGCGCGAGAGGCGAAGCGCGGCCGGGAAAATGGGGCTATGGATGGCCGACGCCGCTGTGGTACCATGGACGCCCGGGTTGAGGAGTTGACCTTCCGCGGGAAGGGCGCCGAGTCAGCCGTCTTCGAGGTCGAAGGCTCGTCCTCTCCAAGCGGTGGCCGCGCGGACGACGGTGCCCCGCGCTCTTCCGTGGTTGCGGGGGCGTTTGGACTCCATCCTTCGAAAGAGTGAACAGGTGCGCCGGACTGCGACATTCTGGTTGAGCGGAGTGCTGGGCATCGCACTGGCCGCAGCGACCGCGAGGGCGGACGCAGCCCCGCCCGGAGCCCCCTCGGCGCATGTCGATCGCCGGGTGCAGGAGGCCCTCGAAGCCGGAGCTGATGCCTGCCTTCTCGTGCGGCTGCGCGAGACCGCTCACGCCGGAAACCGGCTCGAGAGGCGGCGCGCCATCAGAGGTCTGCAGGATCGGTTCCTCAGGCGCATCGAGGGACACGACCTCGACCTCCGCTACCGCTTCCGCTGCTCCCCCACTGTGGTTCTCGCCACCCGCTCGCGGGCGCTTCTCGAGCAGATCGCAACCGATGCCGCGGTGGTCTCCGTGGACCTGGATCAGCCGGGGTCGGGAGCGCTGGACGAGAGCCGAGGCGTCGTGCACGCCGACGCGGTGTTCGATCTCGGCCTGCGGGGAGCCGGGAAAATCGTAGCGGTGCTCGATTCCGGCGTCGACTCCGACCACCCGGATCTCGAGTCGGCGATCATCCACCAGTGGCGCTTCCTCGATCAGGGCGGCGACACGGGGGAGGGAGCGGAGGACGGGAACGGCCACGGAACGCACGTCACGGGGATCATCGCCTCGGCCGGGACGGTCGCGCCGCGCGGAGTGGCCCCCGAGGCGCAGATCGTCGCCGTGAAGGTGCTCGACGACGAGAACCGCGGCTGGCTCGTGGACTGGACGGCGGGCGTGGAGCACGTGATCGCCCTCCACGAGGCCGAGAACGGGATCCGCATCGACGCGATCAACATGAGCCTCGTGACGGACGCCCAGTACACCGGCGTCTGCGATGCCTCTCACGAGGCGTTCGCCCGGGCCGCGAGGGATGCGGAGGAGCTGGGGATCGCGGTCTTCGCCTCCTCTGGCAACACGGGCAACATGTATCGCATGTCGATGCCGGCGTGCTTCTCCTCGGTGATCTCCGTCGGATCGGTCCCCGACACCGCGCCCGACGGGGTCTCCGACTTCACGAGCCGCAACGAGCTGCTGGATCTCCTGGCGCCCGGTGAGCCGATCACCAGCACCTCGCTCGGAGGCGGATCCGAGGTCCGGAGCGGGACATCCATGGCCGCTCCCCACGCCTCGGCGGCCTGCCTGCTCCTCCTCGACACCGCGCCGAGCATCCGCCCGGAGGAGGTCCGGGAGATCTTCCGCCAGAGCGGCCAGCCGGTCTACGACGAGCTGACGAACCGGAACATCCCCCGCCTGGATATCCTGGCCGCCGTTCTGGCCGCCAGCCTGGCGCCGATCGATGGGCTGAGCTGCCGGGCGGAGCTCTCCACCGCTCGATGCGTCGCCGTGTGGGAGCCTGTACTCCAGGTCGACGGCATCCGCGTCCTGGTCCGGCGGGACGGCGAATCGATCATCGAGCAAACGTTTCCCCAGGAGACGACGTCGTTCTCGTTCGATCTGGGTGCTGTCGATGCTCCGACTCTCATCGATCTCTGCGTCACGCCGGAGAGGTCGGGATCCCCGGGCAGGAGCGCCTGCTGCAGCCTCCAGGTCCCCGCGTACGGCGTTCCCTTCGTCAGGAGCGACTGCAACGATGACGGCGATATCAACGTCTCCGATCCGATCCAGATGCTGATCCGGCTCTTCCTGGGAGGCAGCGGTTCCACCCCCTGTCTCGCGGCCTGCGATGCGAACAGCGACGGCCTGACCGACATCACCGACCCTGTCTACACCCTCGGGATGCTGTTTCTCGGCCAATCGATGCCTCCCGCGCCCTTCCCGCACTGCGGGTGGGATCCCACCCCGAGCGGCCTGGGCTGCGAGGCGTCGATCTGCGCGCAGTAGCTCGATCCGCAGTCATCCGATCACTCGAGATCTCCTGTCGACCATCAACCCGACAATGGAAACCCGATCATCTATGTCCGCCATGCACTCTCTCCAGGCAACCGATCCCGAGATCCACGACCTCATCCGCAAGGAGGAGCGGCGCCAGGCATCGACGATCCGTCTGATTCCCTCCGAGAACTACGCGTCCCGCGCGGTGATGGAGGCCACCGGATCCGTCCTGACGAACAAGTACTCCGAGGGGTACGCCGGAAAGCGCTACTACGAGGGGCAGGAGTTCATCGATCAGATCGAGGAGATCGCGATCGCCCGCGCCAAGGCCCTCTTCGGCGCGCAGCACGCCAACGTGCAGCCCTACTCGGGCTCCCCCGCGAACCAGGCCGTCTACGTGGCGCTGCTCGTGCCGGGAGACACCGTCATGGGGCTCAGCCTGCCGTTCGGGGGGCACCTCACCCATGGCTGGAAGGTGAACTTCTCGGGCATCCAGTACCGGGCGGTGCAGTACGAGGTGCATCCCGAGACGCACCGCATCGACCTCGACCAGGTCGCCGATCTGGCCCGGCGGGAGCGGCCGAAGATCATCTTCGCCGGCGGCACCGCGTATCCCCGCATCTGGGACTTCGAGGGCTTCGGCCGCATCGCCAGCGAGGTGGGGGCGGTGCTGGTGGCCGACATAGCTCACATCTCGGGGCTGGTGGCGAGCGGTGTCCATCCCCATCCGTTTCCCCACGCTCCCATCGTGACGACGACGACGCACAAGACCCTCCGCGGCCCGCGCGGCGGGATGATCCTCTCCGACGGCACGTACGCCAAGCAGATCGACCGCGCGGTCTTCCCCGGTCTCCAGGGAGGCCCCCACAACCACACGACAGCGGCCATCGCCGTCGCACTCAAGGAAGCGGCCACCGAGGAGTTCCGGCAGTACTCCCGCCAGATCGTGGCCAACGCCAGGGCGCTGGCGGCCGCCCTTCTGGAGCGCGGATTCCGGCTGATCTCCGGCGGCACGGACAACCATCTCATCCTCATCGACGTCACGCCACGAGGGATCAACGGCAAGCCGGCGGCTCGCGCGCTGCAGAAGGCCGGCATCGAGTGCAACTACAACACGATCCCCTTCGACCCCCGCAAGCCGTTCGATCCGAGCGGGCTGCGCATCGGCACGCCGGCCATCACCTCGCGGGGGCTCCTGGAAGGCCACATGGCGCAGATCGCCGACTGGATGGACCGGGCCCTGCGGGCCTGCGAGGACGACGAGAAGCTGGCCGCGATCCGGGAGGAGATCGCCGAGTTCTGCACCGACTTCCCCGCTCCGGGGATCCGCGTCGAGTGACGCGGGCTGAAGCCGCCTCGCGTGCGCGGCCGCCTCTCGGCCGGACACGGCGACAGGCCACGCCCCGGGCGAAACCACGTCAGGCGGCGGCGACCGGACGGGCGGAGCCGCCTCATTCTCGAGGGGCGGGGGCTCGATCCTGCCCGGAGCCTCCTGCGGGGTCGGCGGCGGCTGTCGAAGCGGAGACGTCCCGCTTCAGCGACCGCTCCACGAGGAGGATCGA
>JAFGKN010000089.1 GCA_016928605.1 Planctomycetota bacterium
AGCCGCGGTCCATGTGGTAGTCGTGGACGATGTTGGTGTGGAAGAAGAGGAAGTAGGGCTTCCCCTCGCTCGAGGCGGGCAGCGACCCGAGGAACTCGCGGGCGAGGTCGAAGGGGCGGACGTGGTTCTCGCGGGCGGTCCAGGTGTAGCGGTCGAACCCGCTGTCCCAGCCGAAGAAGCGCCACTTGGCGGGCCGCCGCTTGAGGCCGAGGTACTCGAGATACTCGCGCGAGATGGAGTCGGTGACGACGTTGCCGTTGTTGGTCAGCCCGAGGCGGAAGTACTCCTCGCCGAGGTAGTGGCCGATCTTCGGCTTGCGGAACTTCTCGTTGTGGTCCTGGAGGCCGTGGTCGTCGGGGAGCTGGCCGGTGACGATCGAGGCGCAGGCGGGGAGCGTCCAACCGACCGGCGAGTGGCAGTTCGAGAAGAGGATGGCGTCCTTCAGCCGCCGGTCGAGAAGCGGCGTCGTCGCGCGCTCGTAGCCGTAGGCGCTCAGGTGGTCGGCCCGGACATCGTCTGGCACGAGGAGGAGGATGTTGTACGCCCTCTGCCGGCGTCCCGGCCGGTAGGCGAGCGTGAAGTGCGCGGATGGCGATCTGGACATAACCGGCCTATTCTAACAGCTTTCTGGACGAGCAAACAGGCCGGCGTATTCACCGCGAGGGAGCCGGCGAGGCCGCCGAACACCGGGATCCCGCAGCGCTCGCGGGCGCCGGGGCCGGGTTGCCTCAACCGCTGATTGCGCGGCCGCGGCGCAGGTGATAGCCTGGACGCTCCGTTCTCTCGTGTCTCTTTGATTCGTACTCGCCCCATCCAGGTCTCCCTGCGCTCCATCGGTTAGAGTCCTGTTCGCAAGGCGAAGCCGGCTGCGGGATCTCTCCACGTCGGAGGCGGTGAACTGGAGTGCTTTCTCCGGAGGCTGCCGTGAAGCGTGATCTCCGCGCCGATTTCCTCCTTTGCGCTTGGCTCGCCGGCTCGCTCGGCGTCTCTTCCTCGCTGCGGGCGCAGGCTCCCGCGACCCCGCCGCGGCCCGAGTATCCGCCGCTCGCGGATGTCGTCAAGGACCTCACGCCGGCTCCTCCGGGCTTTCTCAAGCTCTACACCAATACGCAGAAGCACAGGATGCTCGCCGAGGTCCCCCGCGCGCTGCAGGGGAAGCCGTTCCTGCTCGCCACCAGCATCACGGGCGGCGGATACACCGGCTGGCAGTGGGATGACCAGCTCGTCTACTGGGAGCGGTTCGACCGGCGGCTGCTCCTCGTCGAGCCCCAGCTCCACTACAAGGGGCAGGCGGGGACGCTCTCTGACGTGATCAAGCGTACCTACCGCGACCGGATCATCACGACCGTCCCGATCCTGTCGGAGGGTCCGGGCGGCTCGGTGGTCATCGACCTGATGGGCCTCTTCGCCGGCCGCTCCTCGCTCTTCGTCGGATCCCTCTCTTCCGGCGTCGACTCCTCGCTCGCGAAGATCGCGAAGGCCAAGGTCTTCCCCGGCAACGTCGAGATCGAGATCGAGCTGCCCGTGGTCGGCGGGTCGCGGTCGGGCATCAGCAGGACACAGCTGGGCGGCTCCGGAAGCGGCCTGGCCGTGCACTACAGCCTGTCGATGCTGCCCAGCACCGGCTACCAGCCGCGAGCCGCCGATCCCCGCATCGGCTACTTCGTCACTGCTCACAAGGATCTGACCAAGAGCCCGAAGTCGGAGACGACGTTCGTGCGCTACATCAACCGCTGGCACCTGCAGAAGGCCGACCCGAGCCTCGATGCGTGCGAGCCCAAGGAGCCCATCATCTTCTACATCGAGAAGACCGTTCCCGTCCGCTACCGGCGCTACGTCCGCGAGGGGATCCTCGAGTGGAACAAGGCGTTCGAGAAGCTCGGCCTCCTCAACGCCATGGTGGTCCGCCAGCAGACGGACACGCAGTTCAACGACTACGATCCCGAGGACATCCGCTACAACTTCTTCCGCTGGATCACCAGCGAGTCGTCCTTCGCCATGGGGCCCTCGCGCGTCCATCCCGAGACGGGGCAGATCCTCGATGCCGACGTCATCTTCGACGACTCGATGATCCGCGACTGGCTGGAGGAGTACGCGCGCCTGATCGAGCGCGGCCCGGTCAAGGAGCTCCACCCCGCGCTGCAGCGCTTCCTCGACGAGAATCCGCGGCGGCACCCGATGCGCAGGTGGCGTTCGCGCGTCCCGGCCATCGCGGCGGGCGCGCTTCCGCCGGAGGTCGTCGACGGGGATGAAGCCGGCGCGCCGCAAGGAGCCCATCCGCCGGGAGACTGCGAGCCGCGCCGCGCCCACCTGTGCGACTACGGCCACGGGATGCGCCACCAGGTCAACTTCGGCCTGGCGGTGATCCGCACGATGTTCGACCAGCTCCAGGCCCAGCCGGGGATGGCCGAGAAGGCGAAGGACGACTGGCCCGAGGAGTTCCTCGGCCAGGTGATCAAGGAGGTCGTCATGCACGAGGTGGGGCACACGCTCGGCCTGCGCCACAACTTCAAGGCGAGCGCCTGGCTCTCCATCGAAGAGATCAACAATCCCGAGAAGCCGGTAGAGGCGCTGGCCGCATCGATCATGGACTACAACCCGACGAACGTCAGCCCCATCGGCCAGCCGCAGGGCTTCTGGAACATG
>JAFGKN010000005.1 GCA_016928605.1 Planctomycetota bacterium
CCGTGCTCGAACGCGTGCATGGGACCGCACCAGACGTGGCAGCGATAGCGGCTCTTCGAGAAGAGCCAGCCCAGGACGCCCCGCGGCGCGGTGTCCAGGAGCACTTCCTTCGTGTGGACGGGAGGCGCCTCGGGATCGCTCGTCCGGTAGACCGCGACCTCCTGGGTGCCCGGCGAGATCTTCACGTCCATGTCGTACTCCTCGAGGAAGAACGAATGGGCCGTGTCCCGGGTGGAAAAGGTGAGGCGGAGGCGGTCGCCGCGATTGCAGCGGATCACCGCAGGATCCTTGCCGTACCGGAAGGCCTCGACATGGATGTCGCGCTCGGCGGGCTCGCTGGCCGTGAACTGCACCGCGGCGGCGGGCACCACCGCGAAGATGAGCAGCAGCGCCCCCGCGCCGAGACGCCCCCGCCAGCGGGACGCCGGCGACGGCGCCAGGACCTCCTTGGGGGGGTGTTCGAGGATCGTCAATGCCGTCTCCTGCAGGCCCCGAGCCGCTCTCCAGCGCCGCCAGGGAAGTATCGGGGGCGGCGCGGAACTCGACAAGGCTGATTGCCGAAAACCGGCCGCTTCCAGGGCTCACGGTCCGAGAATGCAGCTCCGGAACCGTTCCCTCCCGGGAAGCTCGAGAGCGATCGATGGGCCCGCAGCGAAAAGAAGTCCGGTCCTCTCAGGCAGCGCCACCCTCCCGTGGATGAAATCCCCCGGCGTCGGCCGGGAGCGTTCCGGGAGTCGGTGCAAGACCGCATGGAACCGTCGGTCTCGACCAACCTATTCGCAACGTGGCAGAGCGTCAACAACCCCGCCGAAAAGCCTGGAATTCCTCCCCGCCCACGACTATCCTCCACCGAGCGGCGCTGCGGGCCGCGGGTTGTCGAGACGATGAGGAGGAAGCCATGCGCTCCGCCTGGTTCGTACCGGTCGTCGCGCTGGGGATGTGGATGCCGGCACCGTCTCGGCTCCGGGCCGAGGCGGTGACCGACGAGTTCGAGGGCGACTCGATCTCCCCCGCCTGGAGCATCGAGTGCGTCTACGCGGGGCTGCACGAGATCGGCATCGCGGAGTGCCGGCACGCGCTCGAAGGCGGCTACCTCGTCGCCGAGGAGATCCTTCCGGACCGCTTCGTGACGCACCAGCAGCCCGGCTCGTGCGAGTATCGCTTCTCGCGCCCCTTCGCCGCGCCGGGGCAGCTCTCGGCCGAGATCCGCATCGCGTGGGACTCGCGGGGCGCCGACAGCGCCATGCAGGGCGTCGGTGCACATCTCCTCGCGGGCGGCGAGAGCATCGCCTGGTGCGGCTACTACGATCCGTGGTTCCTCGGCGAGGGAGCCAGCGCCTGGTTCATCGGAGCCGCCGGCCAGGTCTCGCCGCAGGGCTCGATGCCGGCGGCCGGCGAGGCGGAGATCCGCATCGAGCGCGACGCCGCGGGCTCGATCGAGATCTTCTGGGACGATGCCGTGATCGGCACCGGCTCGAGCGCGGCGGCCGTCGACGAGATCTCCATCCGCTTCCGCCGCTCTCCCTACGAAGGCTCCACGCTCGGATACATCGCCGTCGACCGCATCTCCGCCGTCGGCGCGGACGAGCCGCCGCGGGCGGCCATCGCCGGATTCGTGTTCGACGACAGGAACTCGAGCGGAGAGCTCGACGAGGGCGAGGGGATGGCCGGCGCGGTCGTATTCACCCGGGACGGAGCCTCCACGGTCTCGAAGCCCGACGGGTCCTTTTTCCTCGGCGATCTCGCTTCAGGCGCTCTCTCGATCGGCGTCGAGTGGGAAGGCCAGGTGCTCGCGCTGCGCTATGCCGATGCGCCGCCGGGCGAGAGCCGCCTCGATCTTCTGGTGAACGCCGACCGGATCCGCCAGGCTCTCGCCTGCGCGGAGGCCAGCCCCTGCGCAGGCGCCTTCGCGGAGCTCCTGCCGTCGATCGATGGGGTGGAGGGATTCTCGAGCCTCGCGGACGCGCTCTGCGCCGACGGTGAAGCGGACGGCGATGCGCCTCCTCTCGCCGGCCCGCTGCTCCATCTGCGAACCGCCTACCACGCCGCCGTGCTCGCCCGCGTGCTGGTGAGCGAGGAGGGATTTCCGGCATCCCTCGCCGCGGAGCCAGGAGCCGCCGCGACCGCCGTGACCGGCTGCGCCGAAAGCGCGCTCTGGAGCGCCGTCGCGGCGGAAGGCGGGAGCAGCGCCGCGATCTTCGAGGGGCTGCTGGCGCTGCGGCCGGAGGCCAGCGCCGTCCTCGCCAGGGGGCCGGCCGACATCCGCATCCGAGATAGCGCCGGCAGGATCCTCGAGAGAGGACCGGAAGGCTCGGTCCGCTGCGAGCTGGCGCTTCCGGCCGGCCTCTCCCGCGGCCCGGGCGGACAGGAGCTCGCGCTCGCGTTCGATGCGGCGAGCGGCCTCGCGCTCGAGCTCGCGCAGAATGCGGCAGTCCCCGGCGTCGTGCCGATCGATCTGCAGGTCTACGCGCAGGCGGCCGGCGGCCCGTTCGCCCTCGCCGCGTTCCTCGACCTGCGGCTCGAGGGGATGGCTCGCGCGACGGTCGCGCTGGCGGTCGATCCCGCTGCGACCCTCTCGATCGACCGCGACGGCGATGGCGAGCCCGACGAGGATCTCTCCGGCGCCGTCGTCCTCTCCCGGATGCAGCGGGGGGATGTCAACGCCGACGGGAAGATCAACATCACCGATCCCGTGGCGATCCTCCTCCATCTCTTCAGCGGGGTTATCCCCGAGCTCGACTGCGAGAAGGCGGCCGACTGCGACGACAGCGGAGGGCTCAGCATCACGGACGCCATCGCGCTGCTCGGATTTCTCTTCCTCGGAAGCGCGCCGCCGCCGCCGCCGCTTCATGAGTGCCGCCTCGACTCCACGCTCGATGCGCTGAGCTGCCTTCGGTTTCCGCCCTGCGCGGTCCCCCCGGAGTGAGCATCGAAAGGAGCCATCGACGTGAGTGCCTTCGTTGTGACCGGCCGGATGCTCCGCTTCCGCGAGCTGCATGTTCGGAGAGCCGATGGCTGAGAGGGCGAGGTCCGGCGCGGGGAAGCACCGGGGAAGGCGGATCGGCATCGCGCTGGGGACGGGCGCGCTCCTCGCGGGCGCTGCAGCCGCGGCCATCCTCCTCTGGCGCAGCGACGGCGCGCAGGAGCATTCTGCGCGAGAAGGAGGGCCGGCGGCGGCGGACCGCGGCGGCGCTCCCGGCGGCGCGGAGCCGTTCGTCGACATCGCTGCGGCGGTCGGCATCGTCCGCCCCAACGTCTGCGGATCGCCGGGACTGCTCTACATCTTCGAGAACATCGGAAGCGGAGTGGCGCTCTTCGACTTCGACGGCGACGGCCGGCTCGACGTCTTCACGAGTAACGCCGGAACCACGGTCACAGAGGGCCGCGCGCCCCGCCGGGTGCGCCTCCAGAAGGGCCCCGGCGCCGCTCTCTACCGGCAGGCGGACGACGGCCGGTTCCAGGACGTCACCGAGCAGGCTGGCGTGGCCTTCGACGGCTGGGGCACCGGCGTCGCCGTCGGAGACATCGACGGAGACGGCGACCTCGATCTCTTCGCCGGAGCCTTCGGCACGAACCGGCTCTGGGTGAACCAGGGCGACGGCACGTTCCGTGACGCGACGCGAGCCGCCGGCCTCGGCACGCCCGGCTACACGTCCAGCGCGGCGTTCTGCGACTTCGACCTCGACGGGGACCTCGATCTCTACGCGGTGAGCTACGTCGTCTTCGATCTCGACGATCCGCCCAACGCTGGAGAGCCCTGCCTCGCGGGCGAGGTGCCGATCTCCTGCCCGCCGACGATGCACGAGCCCCTCGCGGACATCCTCTACCGCAACCGGGGCGACGGCACCTTCGAGGACGTGACGAAGGCTGCGGGCCTCGGGCGCCAGCCGGGCGCCTATGGCCTCGGCGTCGCGGCCGGCGACCTCGACCGCGACGGCTGGCCCGACATCTACGTCACCAACGACACCCAGGCCAACTTCCTCTGGCACAACCGCGGGGGCGAGACCTTCGAGGAGGTGGCTCTCCTCTGGGGCGCGGCGCTGGGCGAGAGCGCCCAGGGGCAATCGGGGATGGGAGTCGACCTGGGCGACATCGACGGCGACGGCTGGCTCGACATCCACGTCAACAACTTCTCCGAGGAGCCCTGCGCTGTCTACCGCAACCTCGGCGACGGGACCTTCTCGGACGAGGCCGCCCGCTCGGGTCTCGCGCGCTCCACGTTCATGTCTCTGAGCTGGGGAGCGAAGTTCTTCGACTACGACCACGACGGCCATCTCGACCTGCTCATCGTCAGCGGACACGTGCAGGCCCGCGCGGCGGAGCTCGGCCTGAACGCCTCGTTTCCGCAGAGGATCCAGCTCTTCCGCGGGGACGGAAACGGCGGCTTCAAGGAGGCGGGATCGGGGATGGGCGCTCTCTTCGACACCCGCAGGAACCACCGCGGCCTCGCGATCGGCGACGTGGACGGCGACGGCGACATCGATATCGCCATCACGCTGCTCGACGGGCCTCCGATGCTGCTCGAGAACCGGGTGCCCCGGCCCGGCACGTCCGTGGGCTTCGTGCTGCGCGGCAGCCGCTCGAACCGCGAGGGGATCGGCGCGCGCATCGAGATCTCGGCCGGGGGGCGGCGGCAGACGCGGGAGGTGGCGAGGTCGGGAAGCTACTGCTCGTCCAGCGACGCGATGGCGCACTTCGGGCTCGGCGACGCCTCGCGGGTCGAGACCGCCGAGATCCGCTGGCCCTCGGGGGAGATCACCCGCCTTGCGGACCTCGAGGCGGGCAGGGTCTACTCGGTGGAGGAGTCGACGGGCCGCGCCGCGGAGGTCCGCGGCTTCCGCTCCCGCTAGCCGGAGCGGATCCGGCGCTGCCGGCGCGGCGACGGCGGCGGGGCCCTGCCGCGCCGCTTCAGCTCCCGGCGCCGGCCGCGGCTCCGGCGGGGCCCCCGCGGGCCTCGCCGAGTCCGGAGCCCCGCGGCTCGATGACCTCGATGCTGGTCGAAAAAGCGTACTCGCCGCTGGCATCGCTGGGGTAGGTCAGCGAGCCGAAGAGCGCCAGGTACTCCTTCTCCGGGATGGGCAGAGCCGCGCGGTACTCCCCCGCCTCGCCGGATGCCATCGGAGCCGCCTCCCAGCGGGCATTGCGGAAGTCGCGGGTGGCGGCCCTCGCGTGGTAGAGCTCGGCGCGGCGGGGCTTCTCGCGCGACGCGATCCGCAGCGTGGCCTCCTTGTCTCCCCGCGCGAGCTTCCACTCGAGCCGCGGCCGCTCGCGGCCCTCGATGACCGAATGGTAGAAGGCGGTGATCGCCTCGATCGCGCCGGGGCCGAGGCCGTGCCCCCGGTTGGGGACGTAGTGGATGTGCTTCTCGCCGGGGAGCTCATCGAAGTAGAGCTTGATGGCGTCCACGGGCCAGTACCTGTCGTTCGTGCCCAGGACGATGAGCTTAGGCATGGTCAGCTTCTCGCGGTAGGAGTAGGGGTCGACCATGTCGACGAGCGGCTTCGAGCGGGGGTCGGCGAGGCGGTCGGGAAGGCCGAGATCGCTGTAGTCGTGGATCTGCTCGGAGTAGCGGCCGAACGAGAGCTTGTGGAGCTTCATCTGCTCGGGGATGTTGAGCGTGTCGATCACCATGGGCGCGATCGCCGCCACCCGGGGATCGACGGCGCCCGTCAGCCAGGTCGTCCAGCCCCGCTTGGAGGCGCCGGTCACGGTGAACTTCGAGAGCGATTGCGAGTGCTTCTCGCGCACGATCTCCTGCACCGCGTCCATGGCCCTCACGGCGCTCTTCGTCATGGGGAGCAGGCAGGGCCACGTCGCGTCGCGGGTCTCGAGGTACTTCTGGAAGGTATGGGCGATGAGCGCGTCCTCGTGGAGACCGCCGAGCAGAGGCTGGTTCGGGACCTGCCCCAGGATGGCGACGACGCTGCCGGTCTGCTGCCCGATCCGCGCTATGACGAGCTGCTCCCCCGCGAGCCGCCGGGGCGCCTCGCTGCGCGAGCTGCCCCCGGAGATGACGAGCAGGGCGTGCTCCGGCCGCCGGATCTCCGCGGGCCGGAAGACCGTCAGCCAGTGCTTCCACTCGATGTCGCGCCAGGTCTGAGACGTGAGGCGGAGCACATCGACCGAGCCGACGCCCGGCATGTCCATCGAGTGCTCGACCGTCCATCCGTAGCTCGCATCCGGAGCCTTCACGTAAGCGGCCAGGTCCGCTGCGAGCCAAGGGGAGGCCACGACGAAAGGCATCGCGGTCAGGAGATTCGCAAAAGAGCGACGGGGTCTCGGGGTCTCTGCACTCATGAAGCTCTCCTCGTCCGGTCCGGGATGGGGCGGCGATTCGCTCGCGGCCGGTCGGCGCGAGCCCGGCCAGCCGCCCGGAAAACTCCCGCTCCGGGCGGGAGATGTCAAGGCTGGATGTTGAGGTCTGCCCCGTGGCGGAACAAGGGGATTCTTGTCTCGAGTTGTCGGCCGCGCTCCGGAGGCTGTGCAGCAGGCACGGGCCGTCAGCGGGGATCCAGCTTCCCGCCGTCGGGGGGGATCCGGCGGCGATGGACCGCGCCCCGGCCGAGTCCGCCGGATGACGGTTCCGCGCACGACGGCAGAGGGTTAGAATGGTTCCCATCCGCCTTGCTGAAGATGTTCCTGCTGCGCCGAGAGACTCTCCCATGCTTCGAACTTTGCGCCGGCTCCCGCTCCTCCTCGCGATCTGGGGATCGCCGATCCTCCCGGCGCACGAGATCGTCATCAGCGAGATCCAGTACCATCCCCACGGAAATCTGCCCGAGGATGAGTTCCTCGAGATCGAGAACCGCGGAACCGCCGGCGTGGACCTCTCCGGGTGGTTCTTCTCCGCCGGCGTCCGGCTCGCGTTTCCGAGCGGCACGAGCATCGAGCCGGGAGAGGCGCTCGTCATCAGCCCGGACGCCGCGAGTACGGCGGCCCGTTACGGCATCGAAGCCTCGCGAGTGATCGGCGGCCTCGAGGGGCGTCTCGACAACGACGGCGAGGTCATCGCCCTCTGCGATGCGAGCGGGCATCAGGTGACCCGCGTCCACTACCGGGACCGGGGCGGCTGGCCGGAAGAGGCCGACGGCCTCGGCCCATCGCTCGAGCTGCTGCCGGGCTTCTGGGATCCGGATCTCCCCGAGTCCTGGCGGTCGAGCCGGCGAGTCCGCGGAACTCCGGGAGAGCCCACCGTGCTAGAGGAGGAGGGGCCGAGCTCCCGCGCCGCCGTCCCCGCCGCCTCCGAGTGGCGATACTTCGAGGGCGAGAGCGAGCCGGCGCCCGGCGATCCGCTCGCGTGGACCCGGATCGGCTTCGACGACTCCTCCTGGCCGCGGGGACAGCAGCCGATCGGCTTCGGAAGCGCGGAGGTCCGGACCGAGATCGCCGCCATGTGGGGGGGATTCCTCTCTCTCTACATGCGATGCGACTTCGACCTGACGTCGGCCGAGGTGGACCTGATCGAGAGCGGGCTCGCGGAGATCTCGCTCGCCGTCAGGTACGACGACGGCTTCGTCGCCTACGTCAACGGGACCGAGGTGCTGCGGCAGAACGTCGGAGGCTCCCCTGGAGAGCCGGTCCCGTTCGACGCGCAGGCTCTCGAGCCCCAGGACGGAACGCGCGCGTCGATCCTCCCGGCGAGCGGGCTCCTACGCGCCGGCGCGAACACCGTCGCGCTCCAGGGAGTCAACCGGAGCCTCTTCAGCGGAGACTTCATCCTCGGCGCGACGGTGCAGCTGAGCATCGCCGCGCTCGTCGGGGACTCTCCGATCGCGCTGCGCATCAACGAGGTGCGGCCATCGGCCGGCCCCGGCCCCGGCTTCATCGAGATCCACAATCCGGGCCGGCAGCGGCGCAGCCTCGCCGGATACCGGCTGACCGACTCTCCGTACCGCGACGATCCCTTCGTCTTCCCGGCGGGCGCGGCCGTCGATGCGGGCGGCTGGCTCTCGGTCCGGGCGAGCGAGCTGGGCTTCGACCTCCCGCAGGAGACGAGGGTCTACCTCCTCGTCGATCCGGAGGGAAACCTCGCCGATGCTTTCGAGTCGGCGCCGGCGCTGCCGGAGCACAGCTCGGTCCGCCATCCCGATGGATCCGGGAGGACCTACTCGACTCCGACCCCGACCGAAGGGGCGGCCAACGAGTTCCAGCCCGACGAGCGGCTCGTCATCAATGAGATCCACTACCACCCCGCGGACGATCCCGCGGGCGACCTGGAGTTCATCGAGATCGTCAACCGCTCGGGCGCTCCCGTCTCCCTGCGGGGCTGGAGGCTCTCCGAAGCCGTCGACTTCTCCTTCCCCGACGATGCGTCCATCGCGCCGCTCGAGTTTCTCGTCGTCGCGCGCAACCCCGAGGCGATGAGGAGCCGCTACGGCCTCAGCCGCGTGCTCGGGCCCTTCGAGGGCAGGCTCGCGAACGACGAGGAGCGCATCCAGCTCCGCGATGCCTTCGACAACGTCGTCAGCCGGGTGCACTACGCCGACGACGGAGCCTGGCCGACGGCCGCCGACGGCGAAGGGCCCTCGCTGGAGCTGGTCAACGCCGATCTCGACAACGAGTATGCCGCCGTCTGGAGGGCGGGCCCTCCGGGCGGGACGCCGGGCGTCGGCAACGCCAGCTACCGCGCCGAGGTGGCGCCG
>JAFGKN010000600.1 GCA_016928605.1 Planctomycetota bacterium
CGGCTGCGCCGGCCCGAGCGTTGCCGCTCCGAGGATCCAACCCTACAATCAGGGTGTTCCCCGAGCGCAGCACACCGCTTCGCAGGAGGACGCCCGTGAAAGTCCCGGTGGAGGAAACGCGTCGATGACTGCCCTGCGATCGGCCCGCCTGGCGGCCGTCCTCGTGTTGGGGCTCGAGGTGGCTTCGACCCCGCTCGCCGCTCGTCCCGGCGACCTCATCGGGTACCTCCCCTTCTCGACGGTGGCCCCGCAGGACATCGCCATCGACCCGGCCGACGGGACCTTCTGGGTATCGAATTTCCTCCTGAGCTCGGTGCATCACTACAGCTCGGATCTCCGCGCCGAGCTGGACGTGTTCCAGTCGCCTTTTGGCGCCAGTTCCTTCCTCACGGGCATCGCCTTCAACACCATCGACGACACGCTGCTGCTGGTCGAGCCGGCGTCGGGTGAGATCGCCGAGGTCTTCCGCGACGGCACTCCGACCGGCCGCACGATCCAGATCCCCCTCGAGCCCGTCGTCAATCCCAACGGCGCCCCCACGGCGAGGGGATTGACGTTCCACCGGGGCGGCAACGGAGGACAGGGGTCGATCTTCGTCGTGGAGGCGCTGGGCACGCTGATCTACGAGATCACCCTCGGCGGCGAGCTCATCCGCTACTTCCCTCACCCCGAAGACCCCGACGGCTACCCCGGCGAGGGGTCGAGCGCCCAGGCTTCCGACATCGACCTGATCTACGACGGCGAGGACCTCACGGGTTTCTACGTCACGGGAACCCGGGGAACGGAGTGGCGTCTTCTGCGGCTCGACAGAGAGGGGAACTTCACGGGCATCGCCGTCTCTCTCGGGGATGCGGGAGGCAACGTCAGCGGTGTCCTGCGCCGCGAGTTCGCGGATCCGCGGGACGGACGGATCCGCGACTCGTACGTCTGCGTCGTCGAGTCGAACGCGCGCTTCGCCGTCCTCGAGGGCGGCGAGCCGACCTTCCGCGAGATCTTCGAGTTCGAGTGCCGCGAGAGCGGACGGGAGGTCCGGCTCTCCTGGACCAGCCGCCAGGTGTACGACGCGATCGAGATCCTCGAGGGCTGCGAGGTCCAGGAAGTGCTCCCCGGCGATGCGACGGAGTGGAGCGCGGCCTTCGAGACGGACGGCGTCTATGAGTTCTCCGTGCGGGCCGTCCGGGAAGGCGACTCGTTCGAGACCGCCGCCTGCACGGTGGTCATCGGGCCGGGCCAGGTGATCGCCTCGCGCAGGCTCGACATCGCGTATCCGATCGATATCGCCTGGGACGGCAGCGCGTTTCTGCTCCTCAGCGATGCCCTCGGAAACCGGATCGTGCTCCTGGACCTCGACATGAACGTCCTCGGCGAGATCCTCGTCGGGGCCCCTCTGCTGGACGAGAGTGAGCTCATCACAGGCGTCGCCCGCGGACTCGACGCGGATGCGTTCTTCGTCTACAACACGTCGCGCCACGTCGTCGGCGAGTTGAACTACTCCGGCGAGGTCACCGGCATGTTCGAGGCGCAGCTCCCCGACCTCCAGGAGGATCCCGAGGAGGATCCGTTTCTCGGCACGGTGATCGGGATGGCCTTGGATCCGGGGGGAGACGGGGAGCGAGGATCGCTCTGGCTGCTGGAGGGATCGCGCGACTTCATCTACGAGATCGACCTCTCCGGCCGGCTGTTGCGGGACATCCCCCATCCCTACCGCGAGATCGACCGGACGCGCCCGGACATTCCCTACGGTAGCTACTCGAGCGGCATCTCGCTGGTCGAGGGATCGGATCCGCTCCGCCTCTTCCTCACAGGGGGAACGCTGCGGGAGTTTCGCCAGCCGCGCATCTTCGAGCTCGACGCCGTCTCCGGCTCCCTCCTCGGCGGAACCGAGTTTCCCACCGATGCGATCCGGCGCGAGGCGGCGAACGGGACGATGACGCTCGCGCACGTCCTCGACCATGGGCGATCGCGGCTCTTCGTCCTGCCCCTCCTCGGCTCGTCATCTCGCCTCCTGGAGGTCGAGCCGCCGCCCATCGCGGTCCCGGAGCCGACGATGCTGCGCTGCCGGCAGACCGGCTACGCCGACGATGTAGAGCTCAGGTTCCAGAACAACGGCCCGTACGACAGCGTCGAGGTCTTCCGAGACTGCCGGCTCGTCGCCGAGCTGCCCGGGGAGGCCCGCTCCTTCGTCGATGCGGATGTGGATCCCGGCCTGCGCGAGTACTCCGTACGGGGAGTGATCGGCGGCAGGGCCAGCGGGGCCGCTGCCTGCCGGCTGCGCGTCGGAGTGGGCGCGCTTCTGGAGCGCGAGTTCCTCTGGCCGGCGCGGTCGCCCCAGCAGCTCACGCGGGATCCTCTGGACGGGTCGCTGTACGTCGCCGTGAGCTGGCCCGGCGACGAGCGCAAGCTCTATCATTTCGACGCCGGCTTCCGGTTCATCGGAGAGAGGGAATCGGTCCTCGAGTCCCCGTGGGAGATCGCGGCCGTCGCCGCGCGGCGGGCGCCGCCCGGAGACCTCCTCCTCAACTACATCGGCTGGCAGCAGCCCATCCCCGTGGGGCAGGCGGGCCACGAGAGGTTTCTGCTGGCCACCGAGAACGCCTGGGGAGAGAAGGTTTACGAAGTGGAGATCGATCCTCCGCGGCCGACGAACGGCTTCGTCACGTATCCGACGGGGCTGGTGTGGGAGCCGGGATCCGATACCTTCTTCTTCCTCGAGAGGAACTCGAGGCAGTTCGTCCAGATGGCCCCTGACGGGACCATCCTCCGCGTTCTCCCCCACCCGGATCCCCCCTTCCAGAACTTCGTGTTCAATCTCGGCGTGGCTTTCAGCCCGCAGCGGGAAACGCTCTTCATCACCGGCGCCGGCCGGCAGGAGCATCGCGTGACCAAGGTGATGGAGATGACCCTCGACGGCGTCCTCACCGGCCACGAGATCTCCGTGGCGGAGCTCGAGCCCCGCGTCACGGGAATCGCCATCTCGGGCCGCGACCTCATCGCCGTCGGCTCGCACAGCGTCGCCGACATCCTGCGGCTCGAGGCCTTCCCCGGGATGCCGCCTCCCTTCATCCGAGGGGATGCCAACCGCGACGAGGTCGTGGATCTGGCCGATGCGGTCTTCACGCTCAACTACCTCTTTCTCGGCGGAGACCGCCCATCGTACGCCGACGCCGCGGACGCCGACGACGACGGCAGGGTGAGCATCACCGACGCCGTCGTCGTCCTGCGCCACCTCTTTCTCGCGGGCGATCCGCCGCCGCCGCCCTATCCCTCGCCAGGCCAGGACCCCACCCCGGACGGGCTCCCCTGCGAGGAGGGCATCGAGGCGCTTCGTCGAGGGGCGGCCTCTCCCCGCTGACCCGCGGGCTCATCGGCGCAGCTCCTCCGCGCGGGCGCCGGAGGCGGAGGTGCGCCTGTGGAGCACGAAGGAGCCGCCCTGCAGCCAGAGCTCCGCCTCGCACGAAAAAAAGAGCGAGACCGCCGCGGCTGGAATCGGTGGGCGGTCTCGCTCGGTTGCCTTCGGCGCCGTGTGGCACCGCTGAGGAAGGGATCCAACGGTCGGGTGGAGGGGGAGGAAAGAGCGCCTTCGGTTCTTGAGTCGTTCCGTTCGGAGGGTTCCGACCGTCCGAGCGAGGAGAGAAGGCAAGGATCGTTCCCGCGATGGGCGCAGCGCCGGCGAATCCCGAACCGCTGCGGGGACGCGGCGTAAGCGAGTGCCGGCCCCAGGAGACAGCGCCTCGGGGGCGGCGCCCGCGCGAGGAGAATCTCCACGGCGGGGAAGATCGCGGTGCTCTCCGCGCGCCGCGGCCCGCCGGTCTGCCGGCGACCGCGCTCGCCGCCCCGCCAGCCGCAAGGCGAGGCCTTCGGCCCGGGGCGCCTGCTCGCGCTCGTCGCTCCGTGGGGGTGTCTCGGCCGGCGCCACCCTCTCCGTGGGGGCCGCATGAGGCGCGGGAAGAAAGTGCAGTTTGGCTCTTGTCAACAGGCGATAGATGTGATTTATAAACTAAAAACCAGGATCCCTGCGGCGGCGATGTCCTCGCCTCCGGGGATTCGTTGGGTCGGCGCGTCCCCGCAGCTTGCGAGCAGCGCTCCGCGGTTGCAGACAGGAGGCGGTAGGCTTGACGATGAGAGAGTCTCCGAAGCGGTTCTTCTTCGCTTTCTGCGCGATCCTGGGCCTGCTCCTGGCGGCGATCTCCGCCGGCGGCTGGCTCACCTGTCGCGAGTTGGAGCTGCGCCGGGACGGCCCTGCCGGGCCCGCGTCGAAGACGGTCGCCGGGCGCATGGGCGCCGAGTGAGGGAGAGGATCGAGAGAAGAATCCAGGAGGCGACAGAGCGAGAGCCCTCGACACGACGAGACAGCCTTTGAGGCCCGCCGGGGAGTAGGTGGTTTCGAGTTTGCTGGAACATGACAGGTTCCTCGGAATCGTTTTGCGGCGTTCAGGATGATCCCCGGCGGGTTTTTTTGATGGGCGGCCCACGGCCAGCGTAAACCGCCGCCCGGCCGGTCGGGGCGGCTCCGGGGCGGGCCTCGAGGGGCAGCGGCAGAGCCGGCGGCGGCGCCAGCGGCCGAGGCCGCGCGACACAGCCGCACCGGGTGGAGGCGGCGACGACAGAGGGGGCGTGCGCGGGCGGCGAGGGGACCCGATGGGGGCGCATTGGGATCCCGGGGAGCGAAAGCCCCACCGGAGGGAGAGGGAAATTTCGTATTTGGCAATTGACAAAAACGCAATAACGGGGTAGAAGCAGAACCAGAGGGTGGCACCTGCAGCCTGCGGGCTCCGCCGAGCGCTGTCCGCGGGCGGCGAGGAGGTCGGCAGCATGGACCGTGCCGCGCTTCTGGAGCGCCGCGACCAGCACGTCTGGCCGGCGGCTTTCGTCGTCCCCCTCGTTGCGCCCACTGCGACGCGCGCCCCCCTCCTCTCGAGCGCGCCGGGGATCGCCTCCGGCCCCGGGGCCGGAGGCCCACCGTCGAAACAACCTGAGCAAGATCTCCCCGCGCAGCGCGGGGAGGATTCCGATCGAGAGCCCGGGAGAACGCCACCCCTCCCGGGCTCCTTTGCTCTTCCGACCCGCGGCGCAGCGCGCCGCCCCAGAGCGGAGGTGAAGCCATGAACGCTCCCGACCGAGATGATCTGCCGTCCGGAGATGCTCCCGAGCTCGTGGAGCGGCCCGGCTGGCTCGTCGACACGCCCTACTGGGCGATCTCCGCCATCCTCCACCTGATTCTCTTCCTCATCATCATGGCGGTCCCCTTCGCGCAGAGCGTCATGAAAACCGAGGAGGAGAAGGCGATCGTGATGCGGCACAACAGGCGCAAGCCGCCGCCCTACGATCCGATCCGCGACCGCGACATCGTGCGCCGTGAGCGCATCCCCCACCCGAAGGAGATCCCCCAGCCGGTCATCCCGAGGAAGATCGACGAGGTCGCCACGGAGATCCCCAGGGGTACCGACCTGGAGAAGCAGTCCAACTTCAACCTCGACGCCGACTCGATCAACGCGGCCATCGGAATGGGCGGAGCGGCGGCCGGCGCCTACGGCCGGCCCCGTGGAAGCGGTTCGCATATCGACATAGGAGCAACTCCGCAGACCGAGGGCGCCGTGCGCGCGGCGCTGGAGTGGCTCCGGCGGCACCAGAATCCCGACGGGAGCTGGAGCTGCAGGGACTTCACGAGGCGCTGCAAGAGGACCTGCACCAACCTCGACGCCGCCCGCTACGGCGACGGCCGCGGTTTCCCCGACCACGACGTCGGAGTCACCGCGCTCGCCATGCTCGCCTTCACCGGCTTCGGCCAGACGCACCTCGACGGAGATCACGACGAGTACGTCGAGTGCCTCAGGAAGGCAGCCGACTTCATGAAACAGGTCCAGGTCAGCTCCCGCGACCCGCAGACCGACGGCCGCTACGGACACCCCGACGTCGCCGGCGTCGAGAACCTCCCCGAGCAGTGGATCTACGACCACGCCATCGCGACCATGGCGATGGCAGAGCTGCTCGTCATGTCGGGCGACGTCGTCGGACTGAAACGGTCCGTACGCCCGGCTGTGCAGCTCTGCCTGCGCGCCCGCAACGACGGCTTCGGCTGGCGCTACGGCATCAAGCCCGCAGAGAACGACACCTCCGTCACCGGCTGGATGGTGCTCGCGCTCAAGGCGGCGAAGCACGCCCGCCTCGGCATCCCCCCTGAGGAGTTCGACAAGGCCTTCGAGGGAGCGCTCAACTGGTTCGACCGCGCCACCGCGGCCAGCGGCAAGACCGGCTACCTGGTGCCCGGCGACGAGGGCTCGCGCTTGGCCAAGGGGCACCCCGATCCCTATCCCTACTCCAAGGAGCTCTCCTGCATGACCGCCGTGGGCGTGCTCTGCCGCCTCTTCGGGGGGCA
>JAFGKN010000601.1 GCA_016928605.1 Planctomycetota bacterium
GCCGTCTGGAGGAGGTGAGCCACGCCCTGCGCCGCCACGGCCGCCGTCCCCTGTCCCACCAGAGAGATCTGCCGCACGCGCCCCTCCCGGAGCCCGGCGATCAGCTCCACGGGGAGCACATCCTGCCCCAGGAGGAAGCGTACGCCCCCCATCTCGGGCAGCTCGAACTTGCCCCGCAGCGTGTTGCGCACGCTCTCGACGGACCCGCTGATCTCCTTGAGGAAGAAGTGCGGGTACTCTCCGCGGTCGATGTCGCGCGTCGTGATCTCGGCCGTCTGGATGCGCGACGTCGCCACGGGCTGGAAGCCTCCGGCGCCGAGGACCTCGAGCCGGACCTGTCCCTCCTCGGCTCTCACGCGGAAGATCTCGCCGCTCTCCGAGCGCTCGCCCTCGGCCTTGATGTAGCGCGAGGCCACCTCGACGATGCCGTACATCTCCGAGGCGACCGCGATGGACTCGTGCCCCAGGCCGAAGAAGAGCCCCTGCCCGCTCCCCTTCTGGGCGAAGAGGAGCTCGCCCGGACGGTCCGCCGCCATCAGTCCGATGGCCATCGACCCCTGGAACTCCGCGCAGGCCAGGCGAAACGCCTCCTCCAGGTCCCCCACCCGCGACAGATGGTGCGAGACGACCAGCGGGATGATCTTGGCGTCGGTCGTGATGGAAGGATCGATCTCCGCGTCGCAGGTCCGAACGTATCGCTCGACGAGCTCCCGGTAGTTGTCGATGTCTCCGTTCAGAACGGCGACGAGGCGTCCCTCGGAGTAGTGCACCCCCTGCCCGCCCTCGAGGATCGCGCTCTCCACGGGATGGCAGTTCGACACCGAGATGATTCCGTTGGAGGCCCAGCGCGTGTGGCCGAGGCACTGCAGCTCGACGCCGGGCTCCCGGAGCAGCGCCTGGAGGAGCGGATCGCCCGCGATCTCCTTGCGCAGGTAGGCGGCGTTGTCCCCCATCTTGCCGACCTCGCTCGCCACCTTGAACGCGAGCAGCAGCGCGGAGGGGAACGCGCCGGGCCGGATCACGGCGCGGTGGCCGAAGCGGAGGTCCCTCCGCGCCTCCACCTCGCGCCGCCAGACGGAGCCGCCCGAGACGCCGTCGAGAAAGGCGTCGAGCGCGGCCGCGGATGCGAACCGGACGAAGAGCGCCACGCCGGCGGAGTCGCGTCCCCTCACCTCCAGACGGTCGAGGCTCCCCAGCAGCAGGTTGAGCTCGAAGGCCCGCGTGAGCGCCAGGCGGTCATCCCCCTCGACGAGGGCGCGAACCGAGGAGATGTTCTCCAGGATGTCCTTCTGGATCCGCCAGGCGATATCCTTGCCGCCGACGATGAGGCGGTTGATGATCTCTCGGTGCGACTGCCGCGCCGTCCATCCTCTCTCGCAGAGATCCTCGAGGCCCCGCGCCCACTGAAGCGCTCTCGCGGCGGCGGCCTCGAGGCGCGCAGCGCGGCCGGGAACGAACAGGAGGTCCAGAAACGCGCCCCGTCCCATCCAGCGGGAGGCCGCTTCCTGCGCCTCATCGAGCCGGCGAAAGACCTCCTCCGCGCCCGTGTCCTTCTCCAGGACCAGGCTCAGCGACGCCGGCTGCGTCTCCTCGACCAGCCGATCGAGGATCTGGAAGAGATCATCGCCGGGAGCGCTGGCCGCGGCGCGCGTGGAGAGAACGCCGAAGATGCCGCACATTCTGGGTCCTCGGTTCGATGATGTCCCTGGTGTCGACAGACGAGCCCTCACCCTCAGGCTCTGAGAAAGGATAACCGCCTGGCCGGCCGGGGTCGACCGTCAGGATCCCGCGGCGAGCCCGGGCGACGCTTCCGGAAAGCGGAGCCCACCGCCGCGGTCTCCCCGGCCGACCTCAGCGCCCGCCCGCCGACCCGCTTCCGGAAAGCGGCGGCCGCCCAGCCTCCTCCGGCGGCTGCCCCCCATCCCCCCCGCGGCGAGGAACATTCTCGGAGCGCAGGCTGACCTCGCCGCCTTCCGGCTCGCGGCAGAGCACGCGCCCGGCCTCCTCGAGGCCCTTGAGGTAGAAGTCGAAGAACGCGAGCGAGTAGATGTTGATCCAGCGCTTCGCCTCGCCGCAGGAGAGGAACGGCTCTCCGGTCCTCGAGTCCCTGCCGATGCCGTCCCCGAAGCGGGGGTTGATCCGGTCCATGTCGCTGAAGCTGAAGTGCCCGCCCCGGCGGAGCGTGAGGAGATGCTTGGGGCCCGTGGATGCCTCGTAGTAGGCGGTCGAGAGGAGATTCCCCGCCAGCCCGATCGTCCGGTCGCGCGCTCCGAGCATCACGAAAACCGGCAGGTTCCCCGCCTGACCGACGGCCACGGTCATCGGGAGGATCGCGCGCACTCGCCGGTCGCTCTCGGCGGCCCCGCACGCCGTGTATCCTCCGAACGAGTGTCCGAGGACGCCGACCTTCTCGCCGTCGATCGCACCCTCGAGCCAGCCACCCCGGCGCTCGCTCTCCTCGATGAGGCGCGTGATGAGGAAGGAGACATCCAGAGGACGGTCGGCGAAGGAGCGGGTGCGCACCTTGCGATCGTAAGGAAGCGGGCGGTCCGGAAACGGAGTGACTCCCGCGTTCCCCGTGTGGTCGGCCGTCGCGACGATGTAGCCGTGGCTCGCGAGGTGATCGAGCTGGAAGACGTTCTGGTGGCGGACGCCGCCGTTTCCGTGAGAGAAGACGAGAAGCGGAAAGCGGCCGGGAGCGCGGGGCGCATCCCGCACCGCCACGGTCCGGAAGCGGCGGTTGACATCCTCGAGCGTTCCTCCGAAATGCTCGACGAAGCCGGCGGCGGCGTCCCGGTGGCCCCGGAAGAAGTCCTCGAAGGTCGTCGGCGCGCGGCGCTCCTCCTGCGCCTCGGCGGGATACCAGACGTCGGTCACCAGGGTCCTCGCTCCGCCGGCGTACTCGTCGCGCCGCGACTCGTCCACGAGGAGCATCGCCCGGACTCCGACGGCGTGGTGACCGAGCCGGCCGTAGGCTTCCATGGCGCCGGTCGGCTCGAGAGGGAGGAGCGGCAGGCAGAGGATGATGATCTCGGTGAGCATGGTCGATTCTCCGGCGGCTCCTCTCCACGTCGCCCGGCGCGATCCGCGCGCCCGCCTCGTCGTCTCGTCCCGCTCCGCCGCGGGAACGTCCGGGCCGCTCCTCCTGGCCGCCGCGGGGCGAGCCGTCCCCCGGCGGGGCGACGTCACTCCTTGCCGCCCAGCCGGAGCTGGATCTCGACGGCATCTCCGCCGCGGACGACGGTGAGGACCACGAGGTCCCCGGCGCTCCTCTTGCGGATCGAGGCGGCGAGGTCGGTCGGCGAGCCGATCGCATCTCCGCCGAACCGCGTCACGATGTCTCCCACCGCCAGCCCCGCGCGCTCCGCGGGCGTGCCTGGGTCCACCCTCGTCACGCGGGCTCCGGGCACATCGCCGCCGGCGCTCTCGGCGAGGATGCCCAGGAAGGGCCTTCCGGGAGCGACGAGCACCGCGGAGATGTCCAGGACCTCGTCGCCTCGAGAGACCTGAACCGGAACCGACTCTCCCGCCGGATAGGTGCTCAGGATGCCGTGGAAGCGCGTGGCGGTCTTGACCGGCAGCCCCGCGATCGAGAGCAGCAGGTCTCCCGGCCGGAAACCGGCCTTGAAGGCGGGAGAGTCATCCAGAACCTCTGTCACGGGCAAGCCCGCCTTCTCTCCCACCCGCGCGCCGACCTGCAGCCCGCCGATCGTTCCGTGGCGCACCTGTCCCCCACCCGCCTTTTTCAGCGGCTCGAGGAACCTCAGGATCTGGTGCGACGGGATCGCGTAGCCGACCCCGGTGTTGATGCCCAGCGCGAACCGCGTCTCGATCTTGCCGTTGATGCCCACGACCTTGCCGTCGAACGTCAGGAGAGGCCCTCCCGAGTTGCCGCGGTTGACCGAGAGATCGACCTGGATGGCGTCGCTGTAGGTGTCGCTGTAGCGGTGGAGCGCGCTGACGATGCCCAGCGAGGCGGACGGCTCGTAGTCGGGAGGCAGAAACGGATTCTCCGTGAGGAAGAGGTTGGCCGACGCGAGGAGGAAGGGATCGCCCAGCGCGAGGACGGGCTGGCCGATCTCGAGCCGGTGGCTGTCTCCGAACTCGAGATAGGGGAGATTCTCGGCGCCCCGGATCTTCAGCAGCGCCACATCCCCCTGAGGGTCGTGGCCGACGGCGTCGGCGCGCATCGGCCTCCCGCTCGCGAGGAAGACCACGAGGTCGCGCGCGCCCATCACCACGTGCTCGTTGGTCAGCACGTAGCCGTCGGGGCTGATGCAGAATCCCGAGCCGCCGGCGATGAAGATGAAGGCCGGTCTCGACCTCTCGATGAGCTCGATCGTCCGCTGCTCCATCTCGCGCAGGCGCTCGATCGCCGAGGGAGCCGCCGCGCCGTCCTCCGACGCCGGCACGCGCGCCGCGGCGAGAAGGAGCAGCCCGAGGAAGGGGGCGACGCGGCCCGAGCCGGCGATGGCGCGGCTCTCGAGGCTCCGCAGCCGCCCGCGAGACGCCCGCCGGGATCCGCACGCGCCGCCGCCGCCCGTGTTCACCTGCGCTTCGATCACTGCTCTCGTCTCCCCAGCGTCACATCGAGCTCGAGGGTCTCCTCTCCCCGCCGGACCTTGATCTTCACCGCCTCGCCGGGCTTGCGCCCGTAGAGAAGCCGGCGGAGCTGCTGGAACGTGTGCACGCGCTCGCCGTCGACGCCGATGATCAGGTCGCCGTCCCTGAGCCCCGCGCGGGCAGCGGCGCTGTCATCGAGGACCTGGAGGATCGGGGCTCCATCCTTGTCGACGTCGTCGGGCGCGGCCCGGACCCCGAGGAACGGAGACTCGGGGACTGCGACATCCTTCCCGGCGATGAGCGAGGGCAGCACCTCGCGGATCGTCGCTGCGGTGGTGCCGAAGCCGATGCCGGAGTTCAGCCCCCACTGCGGATAGATGTGCCCGACGAATCCGCCGATGCCCAGAAACCTCCCGTCGAGATCGACGAGCGGCCCGCCGACGTTGCCGTAGTTGAGCTTCGCATCCGTCTGGAAGGCGCGGCCCCCGTTGCGCCCCGCGGCGCTGACGATCCCCTCGGTCACGGTGAGCGACCGGGGATCGGGAGACCGGCCGACCGCCAGGACGAAGCGCCCGGCGACCGGCGCTCGCTCGGCCCACGGCGGATCCTCCCACGAGTCCTGCGCAGCGGCCGGCTCGCCGCCCTCGATGCGCAGAAGCGCGAGGTCGTCGGCCGGAGCCGACGCCACCTTCCTCGCGGCGCGGCGGTCTCCTCCCGGCAGCACGACCTCGATCGAACGGACCTCGCCGGCGATGTTGTAGTGGCTCGTCAGCACGTGGCCCTCGCGATCGATGAGAACTCCTGTCGCGTAGCCCGAAGGCCGCTGGAAGTAGTCGCGCGTCTCCGGAGGCATCAGCCGCTCGGGGATCTGCGGCGCGATCCTCGGCGCGGGGAGAGGGAGATCCTTCGTCCGCTCGACGCGGATCGCCACGACCCAGCGGTCGATGCGCCGCAGGATCTCCTCGATGCTCCGCGGGGCCGCAGGCGCGGATGCCGCGGCAGAGGACACGACCGCCGCAGCGGAGTCCGCAGCAGCATGGGGCGCGGGCGGCGGCTCCTCGCCGCAGACCGCCGGCACCTCGCAGAGGGCCAGGAGAAGCAGGAGCGAGAGAAACAGCCGGGGCGCGCGCATCAGAACCTCCCCCGCAGCACGATCTCGATCGCGAGCGGCCCGCCCGATCGCTCCACGTCCAGGCGGAGGCGCGCGCCGGGCGACAGGGCGCGGTAGGCCTCCCGGAACCGCTCCAGGGACTCGAGCGGCTTGCCGTCCAGGGCGACGAGGCGATCCCCGGCCCGCAGCCCCGCCGCGGCCGCCGCGCCGCCCTCGTGGGCGCGCAGCACCAGGATCTCCTTCTCCGCGACCTCCTCGAGCTCGATGCCCGCGTAGGTGCGGTGGAACTGCTGGCGGTCGTCGAACCAGCCGCGGAAGCGCGCGATGATGGGCTTGATCTCGTTGATCGGCACGGCCGTGCCCAGCCAGCGGTTCCGCGAGTAGTTGAGGCTGAGAAGGCCGATCAGCTCGCCCCGGTCGTTCACGAGAGGCCCGCCGTCGACTCCGTTGTTGAGCGCCGCGGAGGTCTCGATCGCCGGGCCGACGTAGGTCGACTCCGACCGCTTCTCCTCGAGATCGAAGAGCCCGCTGATCATGCCCGCGGCGATGGAGACCTGGTCGTCGTTCTCGATGGAGCGAAAGGAGTTGCCGAGCGTGAACGACGCATCGCCGATCCGCACATCGGCGCTGTTTCCGAGCTTGACCCACGCGAGGCCGTCCGCCTCCGATCCGGCGAGCCTCGACGGCCGCCGGATCCTGACCAGCGACACCTCCTTCTCGGAATCGGCGAGGAGGAGCGACGCCTGCGCGACGCGCCCTCCGCGGAAGTAGACGCGGATGTCGATGGCCCCCTGGGGGACCACGGTCACCGATGAGAGGATCAGCCCCGAGGGGTCGATCAGGACACCGGTCCCGAAGTACTGCTGCCGGGGACCGAGGCGGCAGCTCAGGGCGACGACGGCGGGGGCGACGCTCTGGTGCAGACCCGCGGCGCCCACGGGGAACTCCCGAGTCCTCGCCTGCGCGGGGGGAGCGAAGCCGGGCAGGATCAAGACGGCGGTCAGCGCGATGACAAGACCGGATGCGCGCGGCATGGACATCTCTTCTTGAGTGCGATGAGAATCGAGCTGCGGGAAGACGACACCCCCACCCCCGGCTGCGCCCCCGGACGGCGATCGGACGCCCCGGCGCGCGGCGGTCTACCCCTAAAAAATACGGTCCGGGAGCGGGAACCGCCAGCGCGGACCCGGTAAAA
>JAFGKN010000602.1 GCA_016928605.1 Planctomycetota bacterium
CGCGGCCCGCTCCTTCTCGCCGTCGTCGAGGAGAGCCAGCCGAGGGAGATCGCGCCCGGCCAGGAGGAGGACCGCGCGCTTCTTCCCCTCCGCGTCGAGAAGCGCGAGCGAGGGAGATCCGCTCGCCGCATCGCTCTCGATGAGGAGACGCTCCGCGCCGTCGCTGCCGCGGAGGACGAAGCGATCGGCCTCCACCGTGCGGATCTCCGGCTCGCCCCGGCAGGCGGCGAGGGGCGGAAGCGAGACGAGGGCGATGAGCAGCGGGAAGTGCGCGGAGAGGCGAGAGCGGTTCATGATCCTCCTCGGGAAGAGCGCAGGGCCGGAGTGCAGCGTCATCCCGTGGATCGGAGCTCGGGCCCGCCCGCCTGAAGGCCGTCCTCCGGCGCCGCGGCACGCGAGCGCGGCCCGCTCACTCCCGGACCAGCTTCTCCAGCAGCGTGCGCCCGATAAAGGCGAAGTGGCCCCTCCAGCGGAGAACACCGCTGCGGTCGACGATCGCGGCAGCCGGCAGGCCGGTGATCCGGTAGGGGTACCAGCTCTTGCCTCCGCGGTCGAGGGCGACATCGAAGAACTCGATCTCCTGCCGCCGGATGTAGGCGTCGATGGGCTCGACCGACTTCGGATCGTCGGGGTCGGCGACTCCTAGAAACACGACTCCCCGGCGGCTCCAGTACTCCATCTCCCGCTTCATGTGAGGCAGCTCCGAGCTGCAGTTGGTGCACCACGAGGCGAGGAAGACCAGCACCACCACCTCTCCCTTGAGATCAGCGAGGCCGCCCTTCGGGGCGACGCGCTGGAGCCACTCGTCGGCCTGGATCGGAGGGGCCGGCCGGCCGACGATCTGGGTCTGGCGCAGGTAGGTCTTGACCTTGCTCGTCATGCCCTTGAAACGCTCGTCCGCCTCGTACTGGTCGAGATAGGCCTCGTAGATCTTGAGCGCCTTCTGCGCCTCGCCGATCCCCTCGAGACAGACGCCGATGCGGACGAGAGCTCGAGGCCGGTACGTTTCGGAGGGAAACTCGAAGTACGCCCGCTGGTACGCGTTCAGGGCCTGCGCCATGTCGCCGCGGAGGATGTGGCAGGAGCCGATCATGTAGGCCGCGATCGCGGCGGACTCCTTGACCTGGGGGTATCGCTCGATCACCTCGGCGTAGACCTTCCGGGACTCGTCGACGCAGGGCTCGAAGGCCACGCCGGGGAGCTTGCCCTCCGAGGCAGCCTTCCCCTTGGCGAAGTGCGTCTGGCCCAGATCGACGAGGATCTCCGCCGCCAGATCCGGCGCGGGATTCTGCTGGCGGCACTCCTCCAGGACGCGTATGGCCTCGTCGTACTTCGCCTGCTTCTGGAGCTGGACCCCTCTCTCGAGGAGCTGCCGGGTCGTCTCCGCCTCCTCCGCCGGGGCTGTGGCCAGGGGCAGGGCGCTGAGGACGATCAGGAGTTGGAGGTTCATGAGAGGGTCACGCGCTCCTCGGTTCCGCGGCCTCGACTCTCGGCGCTTCGCTGGGAATCCGGCGTCTTCCGGAGGCTCGCTCGGAGGCCTGCGGCGAGCCGCTGCCAATTCTGGATGTATCTCGCCGCTGCGCCGGCTCGCGATGTTTCGGGGCCTCGAGCCCTCGTCGGGTCCGGGAGGCCGGGGCGAGGGCGAGGACGTCGCGGCGGACGGACACCGAGGAGAGCCGCGGTCTCCTCGGCCGCCGGGGCCTCGCGCGAGCCTCCCATCCCGGCCTCCTTCGAGTCCTTCATCGGACAATCTCCCTCGAGGTTCCCCTCGCCGTCAAGTCCGGGGCCCGCTCCCCGGGGCGCCTGAACCGCGCCGATCCCTGGTAGCCGCACTCGCAATTGCCTCCTCGGGCTACAGATACGCCTTCACGTGGGCTACCGCGGATCGCGCCAGAGCTTCGAGGTTGTACCCTCCTTCGAGGAAGCTGACCACGCGGCCCTCTCCCATGCGCTCGCGGACCTCGCCGGTGAGCCAGGCGAAGTCATCCTCGGTGAGCGTCAGGCCTCCGAGCGGATCTGCGAGGTGGGAGTCGAAGCCCGCGCTGACCAGCGCGAGCTGCGGATCGAACTCCTTCGCGATGCGCTCGAGGTCGGCGGCGAAGACCTCGCGGTACTCCTCGGCCGGAAAGCCGCGGGGCAGGGGGCGGTTGAGCGTCGTCCCCTCGCCGTCCCCTTCTCCCCGATCGCTCTCCGGGCCCGTGCCCGGGTAGTGGGGGTACTGGTGAAGGGAGTAGTAGAAGACCGTCGGATCGCGGTAGAAGATCTCCTGCGTTCCGTTCCCGTGGTGGACGTCCCAGTCGACGATCAGGATGCGCTCGCAACCCAGAGACTGCAGGTGCCGGGCCGCGATCGCGATGTTGTTGAGGAAGCAGAAACCCATGGCGCGGTGGGGCGTGGCGTGATGCCCGGGAGGGCGCGACAGGCAGAAGGCGGCCTCGCACTCTCCCCGGTAGCAGCACTCGGCGGCCGCGATGGCCGCCCCCGCGCTCAAGCGGATGGCTCGATAGCTCGCCGGCGAGAACAGGGTGTCGGGATCGAGGTAGCCGCGGCGGCCCTCCGTGCGGCGGACCACGCGGAGGTGGTCCTCGGAGTGGCAGCGCAGGATGGCGTCGTCGGGGGCCTCGGCGGGGCTCTCCCACCGGATACGGTCCGCGAGATCCTCGTCCTGCCTGAGGGCCTCCTCGCAGGCCGCGATCCTCGCGGTGCACTCCGGGTGGCATCCCGTGTCGTGATCCTTGAACGCTTCGTGGGTGAATATGGCAACGTTTCGGTCAGTGCTCATGTCTTTCCCTTGGACGACCCGGCGGGCTCGAGCCGGAGCTCATGGACCGGAGCTCATGGACCAGAGCTCATGGACCAGACCCGGCGAGCGGATTTGCCGAGCCGACTTGCGTGGAGTATATCGCCGGCAGGCTTCCTCGGGCCAGCCCCCGCTGATAGGATGCCGGCCGCAGCTGCTCGCGCGCCATCGATGAGGAGAGACCATGTCCCGCACGCAACTGATCGTCCTGACCGCGATGGCCATCCTCTGCTGCGGATGTCTCGTCTTCATCTACCATCACGTCCAGAGCTGGATCTCGACGCCGCCGGGGGAGCCGTTCGCGGCGTTCGAGGACGCGTTTCCGGAGCGCGAGCCGATGCCCCTCGAGCCCGTCGAGCCGGTCGAGCAGCCTCCGGCTCAGCCCCGGGAGATCGAGATCTCCGGCCGGGTCTTCGGCCCCGACCTGGAGCCTCTCGGGGGCGGCGAGATCGTGCTGATCTCCGGCGGCGGGGCGGAGGAGATCGCGGTCGCGCAGGTCGACGCGCGAGGCGCCTTTGGCTTCCAGGCGGCGCTGCGGCCCCGCCTCTGCGGGCTCGCGTACCGGCGGGACGGAGAGCCGGCCGCGGTCTTCGA
>JAFGKN010000603.1 GCA_016928605.1 Planctomycetota bacterium
CCGCACGCCTGCGTCGCGGAGGGCCTGCGGGGAGCCTGGAAGGCGCTCGTCGGTGGCGTCCCAACCGAGCAGTCCGCCGAAGAGCCCCATATCCGAGCCTTGCGTTTCGTGCGTCGTGGGCAGCGAGCCGCGGCGGTCGAACTCGACGAGCACGTCGTCGATGTCGCCGTCCATGAGGTCGCGGGCCAATCGACCGATGCGGAGCGCGGCGGCGCAATGAGAGCTGGACGGCCCGCGCATCACGGGGCCGATGACGTCGTTGAAGATACTGACGATCATGGGTTCTCCTCGCTCGAAGACATTGCCGGCGCGCCCAGCTTCCACAGCCGCTGCCGCAGCGCAGTGTAGCGATGAAGGCGAGCAGAAGATGGTCTCTGATGACTCAAGAGTGAATCGGCGTCCCGAGCCCGAGCTGGCGGGCGCTCGCGAGAGCGCGGGCCGCTGCGCACAGATCCTGAATCGCCACACCCACGGATTTGAAGAGCGTGATTTCGTCCGCCGCTCTCCGGCCCGTCTTCCGGCCGAGGACGATTTCACCCAGTTCGGCGGAGATGTGTCCCTCGCCGATCAGCCCGCTGCGGAGCGGCGCGATCAAGTCGCCGGCTTCTTCCAGCGCCGAGGCTCGATGATCCACGACGACGCGGGCGCGGCAGACCGTGGCGGCGGGCACTTCGACCATGTCCGGGCGGTATGCGCCGACGGCGTTGATGTGAGCGCCCGGCGGCACTTCGCTGTCGGCAAAGAGCGGAGTGCACGAGGGCGTCGCCGTGCAAACGGCATCGGCGTCTTCGAGATTCTTGGCGGGTGTGGCAGCAGGCTCGACCGGTATTCCGAGCCGCTCGGTCATCTCCGCCGCAAACCTCTCCGCCAAGGCAGGCTCGATGTCATGAACGCGCGCGCGGCGGATCGGGCGCACGGCGCAGAGGGCTTCGAGTTGGGTCCGCGCCTGAACACCGGCACCGAAGATGGCCGCCGCGGCGGCATCGGGCCGCGCCAGGAGGTCGGTGGCAAGCCCGGATGCCGCGCCGGTGCGGATGGCCGTCAGGCTGGCCCCCTCCAGTATGGCCAGGTGCGTGCCGGTCGAGCCATCGGTCAGGATGACGACGGATTGAATCGTGGGCAGCCCGCGCTGCGGGTTGTCATGAAACACCGACACCATCTTCAGCGAGAAGAGCTTCTCGGACGTGGAATGGGATGGCATGACGAGCGCCGCGCCGCGGTCGGAAGGAGCATCCAGCCGCAATCGCAGGGGCAGCGCCACCTCGCCGCGCGCCAGCTGCGCAAAGGCATCTCGCATCGCCTCGATGGCCTCGCGCATCGGCAAGGCGCGGCGAACAGCATCAGCGGAGAGATAGAGCAGGTTCGCGCTCATGAGACGTGTCCATCTTCATACTGTCGTCGAGCAGTGCCAAGCCAGCGGTGACGGCATGCGCTTTCGGCCAAGCGGGAGTCGGATGCCCATCATCTCCTGGAACAGCAGGCTGCGACAGCATCAACAAGGGCCGAGCTCTCCACGTGGCGAAGTGCATCCATCTGATGGATGCCAGAACTGAGGGGATTCTGCCAGAAGTGAGGAGATCATGGCCAGCGAGAGCTTCGATGTGCATGCCCCTGCCTCGAGCCTGGGCGGCCTGGGGTATCACGGCCAGCCGGGACAAGCCGGGACAGCTCGAGGAGGCGCGAGGGACGCCCAGGGTTGCGCCGAGTCGCCCCGCGAAGCGCGGATACAGCCGGGGCCGCCCCAGGGAGGGCTGGACCCGGCGGGGACGTCCCGGACCACCCATCGACGTGCCGCCGCCGCCGCGAGGGTCGATGACGACAACCGACCCCGCGATCAGCGGTGTTCCCGCCGCCGCTCCTCGGGTATCCTGGACCGCCGTCGCCGGTCCGGCCGCGTTGCCCGCGTCCCGTGCGGTCCGGGTGTCGCGGCATTGCAGGTTCCGCTGCGGGCCGCATTGCCCGCGTCCGCCTCGGTTCCGCATCCGCGCCGCCATAGCCATCCGGAGTCGCCCATGAAAGCTGCCGCGCTTCGCTCGCTCCTCCTCTCTCTCGGTCTCGTCGTCTCCGGCGGAGATGACTCTCGCGCCGACTCCGCGGCGCCGTTCCGCTGGGGCGGCTCGAGCAGCCCCAACAGTGTCTCGAGCGCGCGCGGGTTGCCCACGGATCTCGAGGGCCGCGAGCCCATGTGGGCGCTGCGCCTGGGCACTCACCAGTACTCGATTCCCACCGTCGACCGCGGCCGCATCTACATCGGCATCAACGACACGGCGATCGAGAGGAGCGGCGTCCCGTCGACCGGCGGCGGCATCCTGATGTGCCTCGACCAGGCCACGGGCCGGATGCTCTGGCAGCTCCCGTCGCCCCGCTACTTCGACGGGGTGAAGGAGCCCTACCACTACAACCAGTGGAAGTGCGGCTTCTGCTCGGGACCGGTCGTCGACGGCGACCGCGTCTACGCCGTCGGCGGCCGGGGCGAGGTCCTCTGCCTCGACCGCGAGGGACAGGCGAACGGCAACGACGGGCCGTTCCTCGACGAGCTCGAGTACATGCAGGTGGAAAACGCCGCCGAGGCGGCCCTCCTGCCGGCGGACGGGGACATCATCTGGCGCTTCGACTTCCTGAAGGAGCTGGACGCCGTCCCGCACGACGTCTGCGGCAGCACGCTCCTCCTCGCGGGCGACTTCCTCTACGCCTGCACCTCGAACGGCGTCGACGGCAAGCACGCCTACATGCCGCGGCCCGACGCGCCGAGCCTCGTCGTTCTCGACAAGAGGACCGGCCGGCTGGTCGCCCGCGAAGGGGAGAAGATCGGCCACCGCACGCTGCACGGACAGTGGTCGTCGCCGTCCTGCGGGGTGGTCGGCGGCAGGATGCTCATCTTCTTCGGAGGCGGCGACGGCATCCTCTACGCCTTCGAGCCGCCGCGTCCCGCCGGCGAAGCGGTCGAAGGTGCCGCCGTCCAGATCCTCAGGAAGGTCTGGTCCTGCGACTGCAACCCCGAGGAGTACCGCGTGCGCGATGGGCAGCCGATCCCCTACTCGCGCCACAACCGGAAGCGCGAGGACGGGCCGAGCGAGATCATCGGCACTCCCGTCTTCCACGAGGGACGCGTCTACGCCGCGATCGGCCAGAGCCCCCTCCACGGACCCGGGCGCGGCCAGCTCTCCTGCGTGGACGCCGCGACCGGCGGGAAGATCTGGGCCTCCCGGCTCGTGGACCGCAGCCTGGCGACGGTCTCCATCGCCGGCGGGCTGCTCTACATCGCAGACTTCTCGGGCAACCTCCACTGCTTCGATGCCGCGAGCGGCGAGCGCTGCTGGGTGCACGAGCTGGGCGC
>JAFGKN010000090.1 GCA_016928605.1 Planctomycetota bacterium
CGACTCCGACGACTCCGACGACTCCGACGACTCCGACGACTCCGACGACTCCGACGACTCCGACGACTCCGACGACTCCGACGACTCCCCCCGGGGATACCGGTTCTTCCGATGCCCTCATCCCCACCCCGGCGCCGGGTGGAGAGACGCCGCAGCCGGACGCGACGGCGGTGGCACGCCCCGTGCCTCGAGTGGAGGGAAACCGGCGCGCGCTGAACCGGCCCAAGTATGTCCTGATGCAGGTCGAGTCCGTCCAGGCGATGCGGTACGCGGACCGGGCCAACTCCTTTCTGCCCACGCAGGCAGCGGAGTTCAACCTGAGCATGAAGAACGAGGGCACGGAGGAGATCCGCGTTCCGGTCCCTGCTCTCTGGCCCCTCGGCTTCAGCGTGAAGCGCGACGCCGACTCCCGGTTCGCCGAGGCGGACTTCAGCTCCATCAAGGAGCCGGAGAGCTTCTTCACCACGCTGAAGACCTATGAGATCCTGGGGCTCGAGATCAGCGTCAACGACTACTTCAAGGACCTGACCGCCTCGGGCCGCTTCGAGCTCGAGTGGTCGATCGAACGGCTCTTCGCCAACCTCGAGCAGCGCTTTCCCGCTGTGAAGCAGCTGCCCGATTACGAGGCGATCCGCAAGGATCTCGAGGGGCCGCCGTCCGCCGTCTGGGTCGATCTCGTCCGCAGGGATGGCGCGTATCACTGGGCCGCCGGCCGCGCGAAGGGACTCACCTTCAGCTTCTTTCCGCGGGTGCAGGCGGGCGACAAGGTCTACGCGCGCATTCAGGTCTCGAGGCAGCCCACGCCGGTCATGATCGAGCTCGACACGGCGAATCAGCTCCTCGGGGTGCAGCACTTCGTCCGGCTCGCGCTGGAGGGCTTCTACGACCGGCTGCCCTTCCACGAGATCCAGGAGGACGACTACATCGTCGGCGGCTGTCCCTTCGGCACCGGGACCGGCGCCCCGGCGATGGGCCGGCTCCCCCGGGTGACGAACGACAAGAAGATTCCGCACGTCGAAGGCACCGTCTCGTTCGTCAGCCGCTCGCTGCGGACGCAGGGTCCCGTGCGCGGCGGCGAGATCGGCAGCATCTTCGTCGTCTGCTTCAAGCCCCATCCCGAGTGGAACGACGAGCATGTCCCCTTCGGGAAGGTCGTCTCCGGGCTGGAGGTCCTCAGGGGGCTGCGGACGCGCACGCAGATCGAGTCCGTGACGATCATCCCCGGCGCCGAGTACGAGGGGCCGGAGGGCGCTGCGGAGGGGCCGGTGATCGCCGCCGCCGATCCGGAGATCATGATCAAGACCGAGAAAGGCGAGCTGCGCGTGACGCTCTTCGAGAACTTCGCGAGCAACACGGTCGCCAACTTCATCACGCTCATCGAGCAGGGCTTCTACGACAAGGCGGAAGGGGACGCCAAGCAGACGTTTTTCGAGGTGCTGGAGAACGAGCAGGGACCGCTGGGCCTCCACACGGGGAGCCCGACGAACGACTTCACCGGTGCGGCGTCCTACCGCATCCCCGACGAGATCAACTCGAAGGAGTGCGTGCGGGGAGCCCTCGTGATGACCAAGGCCTTCGACCCGGATACGGGCAGCTACGTCCCCGACTCCGCCAGCTCGCAGTTCTTCATCTGCCTGCAGGACATCAAGTACTACGATCTGCTGAAGGCCTTCACGGTCTTCGGCCAGGTCCGCAGCTCGAGCTTCGACGTCCTCGACAAGCTCGAGAAGGGCGACGAGATCGAGGAGGTGAAGGTCATCACCAAGCGCAGCCGGGACTACTCCCGCTTCAACAGGGCGCGCTGATCCGCCCCGAGATCTCACGGACCGCTGGCAGGCGACAGGCATCCCCGGCCGGCTGAGACTCCATCAGCTTTTGAGACGGGCTGGACCCCCTGTCTCCGCCTCGGTCACTGCCTCTGCCTCGGTCTCCGCCTCCGGCTCTACGCCGTCCACGGCCGCGGGCGCTTGCGGTCGAGATCGGGCTCTCCGAGGATCCGGCGGGCGATGACCGCGTCCTCGACGAGCTGGAAGTCGAACATGCCGGCGCAGACGAAGTCCGCGCCGCTCTCGAACGCGAAGCGGAAGCCGTCGCGGGGGTGGATCGCTCCGGCCGCGAGGACCTTGAAGGCGATCCACGGCTTCCTGATCGACTTCATGTACTCGATCGTCGTCTCGGGCTGGGTGCACCACATGTTGTCGTGGGGAGGGAGGTCGCCGGCGGGCCGATCGGCCTCGGGCGTGGCCGACCAGTACTTGTCGGTGTGAAGCGTCTTCACCCAGAAGTCCGGATCGAGGCCGGCGTCGACGCACGCCTGGACCGTCTCCAGGCAGTGGGCTCCGATGCCGCCGGTGACCTTCTGCTTGCGGATGAACTCGAGCGCCTCGCCGATCAGACCGACCTTGCCCTGGCGGACCGCGGCGTCGGCGATGCCGCCCTGCACGTAGACGGCGTGGGCGCCGCTGTCGATCGACCGCTGGATGCCCGTCTGGATGTCGGGGCCCCAGGCGCAGTCGGAGATCCACTGGATCTTCCCGCCGCGCTCCTTCCAGTAGCGGTTGATGACGGCGTCGGAGCGCGGATTCGTCAGGACGGCGTTGATGCCGCTTCTCTCCGCCAGCTCGAGCGTCTCGAACACCTTCTCGTCGGTGTGGTACGCCTTGACGAGCTCGGAGACGTAGACCAGATCGCGGCTGTGGGCCCAGCCGCCGATGAGGTTGCCCCCGCAGAAGAGCCGGCTCACCTTCAGGGAGCCGATCCTTCCAACCGGCAGCCCCTTTCCGGCCTCCTTCGCCGGCGGGGAGGGCGATGCCTCGCCTGCGGGCCGGGCGAGGAGCGCCTCCTCCTCGAAGCTCGCGGCCAGCGCGGCGCCTGTCGAGAGGACCAGAGACCGTTTCATGAAGTTCCGTCGATCGATCTTTCGCGCCATGCTGCAAAGCATCCTTCGTGCTGCAAACCGTTCTGGCCTCCCCGGGCGTGATCACCACCTCCGCGTGAGGAGCACGCGGAAGCTCTCGTTGATCCCGTCGAAGACATCCCTGAAGGCGCCCATCTCGCCCTTTTTCGTGGAGCACTCGATGGACGCCACCCCGTCGACTTGAATGAGCATGTACTTGATGATGTCCCGGATCTCCGGATCCTTCGCCTTCTTCAGCTTGTCTTCGAGATCCCTCGGATCCGGGAGGGTGATGTTGCCCTCCTCGTCGATCTCGATCTCGATGTCCGAGAGCGAGAGGGCCTTTCCGGTGTCCGTGTAGGTCAGCTTGTAGCCGGGCAGCCCGCCGATCGTCGTCTCCTCGTGCTGGAAGTCCTCCAGGTCGCGGGCGAGCCGGAGGTAGTCCTTGAAGTACTCCTTCCGGTCCTTGTTCTGGATGTTGTTCTCGTAGTAGATCCGGATGCGGGCCGAGGTGCCGGGATAGAGGAGGCCGATCAGCAGCTTCTTGTCCTCCAGGTCCTCGTAGAACTCCCACTCGGGACCCGGAGCCTTGAACTCGAACTGGAAGGTGTCGCTAGTGAAGTAGTCGCCCTTCACCTCGCCGGCCGGAGGTGGCCTGAGCTTGAGGATGTAGTCGACGTACTGCTTCTCCATCTCATCGACGCCGCCGAAGTACTTGTCCGCAAGGGCGAGAAAATGCTTGTCCTTGAGTGGCTCCTCGAGCCCGATCGTCCAGTACGCCTGCATCAACCTCTCGCCTTCCTTCGACGACTTGACGAGGAAGTAGATGAGAGCCCAGGCGTCGGCGTAATGGCTGCCGGAGAAGTTCCTCCGCGTCATCGAGATCAGCTTCTTGATGGGCGTGTGGCGGTCGCGGAGCATCTTTTCCTGGATGTGCGCGAGGCGATCTCGCGGGATGATTCCGACCTTCAGGTCCGCCCGCCCGCCCTTGAGATCCAGCTTGCTCCCGTCGCCGAAGTAGACCGCCAGGCCCTCCACGAGCCAGATGGGGATATTGTCGAAGCCTCCCTTGAGCACGAGCCCCTGGTAGTAGTGGGTCCCCTCGTGGCAGAGGACGCCGAACGTCGTGCCCGTGAAGCCGAACGTGCCGTGGTAGGTGGTGATGCTCTGGTTGCTCGGCATGTAGTAGCCGCCGAGGCCCCGTCCGCCATAGCGCGCGAACATGTCGTTGTTCATGAACTCTTCTTGATTGCAGTAGATGAACACGGGGGCCCGGAGGCGCCGCAGCACTCGGCTGCGGAACATCTCGGAGAGCTTCGCGCGGATCAGCTCCATCAGCACGCCGTAGTTCTGCGTCACCTGCAGGGTGGAGTTGCAGTGGATCTCGAAGTTGCGGGTCTGGTGCTTGGACCGTTGGCTCCAGTCCACGCCCTCGTACTCCTGGTTGAGCTTCTCGCGGAACTTCTGGGCGTTCTCGATCGCCTTGGTGCGCTCTCTCTCCAGCCTCTCGGCCTCGCGGTCGCTCAGCTTCTGGCGGGGGATGATGTGGATGGTGTCGGTCACCACCCCTTCCTTCTTGACCACGGTTTTCGAGGAGTCATCCTGGGATCCCTCGCCGGGCTCGGCGGAGGTCTCCTGCTCGCCGGGGGGTATCAGCTTTCCCTCCTCGATCGTGTAGCCCTTGGCGAGCCTCGCCTCCACCTCCTCCTCCGAGAGCCATTCGCCGTCGAGAGAGGCCTGTCCCAGATCGATTCGGGCCTTCTCGGACTCCGGCTCCGCCTCGAGATACCTGCGGAGGTACGCGCGCTGCTCCGGAAAGTAGCCCCGCTCCTTGCAGAAGTCGGCGAGCTGCATCCAGTGGCTCGCCCTGGTGACCTCCTTCTCCTTCGCGCGCAGGAAGTCGAGGACCTTCTCGCTGGTCTTGCGGAAGATGCTGTCGACGTGGGATTTCCGCACGAACTTCTTGCCCCGGGCGGTGAGGATCACCACCTGCTCGTCGGTCACATCGAGAACGGTACCTCGGTGGGACGTGCCGTCCTTGAGGACCACGCTCTCCTCCTTCAGCGCGGCTGCGCCCTCCTCGGCGCGGATCGGAGCGGAGAGCAGGAGGAGGACGGCCAGAAGGCCCAGGACCGTCGCTGCATGGCGGCTGACATCGATATCGACTCGGTATCCGGCGGCGAAGCGGGCGGGCCAGCGGCGGCGCCCCGGCCATCGGCTGCGGACTCGCGATCCATCCATTGCCTCAGTCCCTCGCGAAACGGGTTCCCTGGTTCGACTGCCCGGTTCGGCGTCTCGGCGACGAGGTCATCGTAACTGGTATCTGTTGCGGATGCCAGCGGCTACGGCTGCCCGCGCTGGAGGATACCACTGCATGACCGGAGACGCGGGCCGCGGCACCTGATCGGCTGCTGCGTCCACAAGCCGGCGATCGCTTCACAAGAGATACTAATTGCGAGCAGGAGCACGCTCAAGGAGTGAGTCCGGCTTGTCACTCGCCGCGCAGGGGGCTAAAATCCCCGCTCGGACAGGCCTCCCGGCTGCCTCCGCAAGAGGAGGCGCTCGCCGGGGAGCCGATCTGTCATGCTTCCGAGAGGATCACAGCCTTGATCGTGCTCAAGTTCGGCGGGACGTCGGTGGGGGGGCCGGACCCCATCCGGCGCGTGGGGAAGATCATCGAGGGATGCCTCGATCGCCAGCCGGTCGTCGTGGTCTCGGCGGTGGGAGGCATCACGGACCAGCTCTTCCAGCTGGGCGAGCTCGCGCTGCGCGCAGAGGGCTGGGAGAAGAGATACGAGGCCGTCGCCGAGAAGCACCGCTGGATCCTGGAGGAGCTGGCTCTCGAGAAGGATCTCCTCGACGTTCTTCTCGGCGAGCTGGAAAGCCTCGTCCGCGGCATCTCGCTCATCCGGGAGCTGACCCCCCGGACGCGGGACTACCTCGTCTCCTTCGGCGAGCGCCTGTCGTGCCGCATCGTCTCCGCGCATCTCGAGAGCCTGGGGATCCCCTCGACGGCTCTCGACGCCTTCGACGCGGGGCTCGTCACCGACAGCCGCTTCGGCGGGGCGCTTCCGCTGCCCGAGGCGGAGTCCTCGATCGCCGAGGCGCTCGGCCGCGTCGAGGGCGTCCCCGTCATCACCGGCTACATCGGAAAGGACGAGGAGGGGGCGATCACGACCCTCGGCCGCGGAGGCAGCGACTTCTCGGCCTCGATCTTCGGCGCCGCGCTCGGCGTCGAGGAGATCCAGATCTGGACCGACGTCGACGGCGTGATGTCGGCCGACCCGCG
>JAFGKN010000604.1 GCA_016928605.1 Planctomycetota bacterium
GAGACCTTCCAGATCAACCCGGACAAGATCGAGGAGCGGATCACGGAGAGGACGCGCGCCATCCTGCCGGTCCACATACTCGGCCTTCCGGCCGACATGGACCGGATCATGGCCATCGCCCGGAAGCACGACCTGGTGGTGATCGAGGACGCCTGCCAGGCCTGGCTGGCCGAGTGGCGCGGCAAGAAGTGCGGAACGATCGGCACGGTGGGGTGCTTCAGCTTCCAGAACTCGAAGCACCTCGCCTGCGGCGAGGGCGGCGCGCTCGTCAGCGATGACGAGGAGCTCATGGATCGAGCGTACTCGTTCCACAACTGCGGCCGGCCCTTCGGCTCGGTGAAGGCGACCAGCAGCTACCCCATCATGGGGACCAACCGCCGCATGACCGAGTACCAGGCGGCCATACTGCTCAGCCAGATGCAGCGCCTCGAGGCTGACACCCGGAAGCGCTTCGAGAACGGGCAGTACCTGACGAGCAAGATCAAGGACATCCCCGGGATCGTGCCGCACAAGCTCTACGAGGGCACGACGCGAGCTGCTTTCCACCTCTACCCGTTCCGGTACAAGCAGGAGCTCTTCGACAACGTCCCCATGGGCAAGTTCCTGGCGGCGCTGAGGGCCGAGGGCATATCGGCGGGCGGAGGTTACGGTCCCCAGTATCGCGACGGCCTCATCGAGGATGCGCTCAACTCCAAGAACTTCCGGAGGAGCTTTCCCGAGAAGCGTCTCAAGGAGTACCGCGAGCAGCTCCACTTCCCCGGCAACGACCAGCTCTGCAGGGAAGCGGTGTGGATCCCGCAGAACTGCCTGCTGACCGACAAGAAGGACATGGACGACATCGCCAGCGCGATCCAGAAGGTCTACGAGAACAGAAGGAAGCTCCTGTAGCGCGCGGGCATCGCAGGTGCAGGAAAGGAGGCTGACATGCATGAGCGCTCCACGACCCGGCGTAGATTCCTGACCGCTGCGGCGGGCTCCCTGGCGGCCGCCGCCGGAGGGAATGTCCGGGCTCGCGGCGCCGCCGTGAAGACCGCCGGCAAGCTGGCGATCCTGGGCGGCACGCCGGTGAGAAAGGGCAAGGGCTGGCCCGGCTGGCCCTACTGGGACGACTCGGTCGTCGACGAGATCGTGAAGACCACAAAGAGCAGGGTCTGGTGCCGCATCCAGTCGGCATCCGGCACGGTCCCCACCTTCGAGAAGAAGTGGGCCGAGCTGAACGGCTCCCGGTTCTGCGTGGCGACCGGCTCCGGAACCCAGGCCCTGCATACGTGCGTGGAGGCGCTCGGAATCGGTCCGGGCGACGAGGTGATCACGTCGCCCTACACCGACCCCGGCACCATCGCGTCGATCCTTTCGAGCCGGGCGCTGCCGGTCCTGGCGGACCTCGACCGAGAGTCGTACCAGCTCGATCCCGCCGATGTGGAGAGGCGGATCACCGAGAACACCCGCGCGATCATGCCGGTCGACATGATGGGGCAGCCGTGCAACCTGCAGGCGATCCTCCAGATCGCGAAGCGCCGCGGCCTGAAGGTCATCGAGGACGCCTGCCAGGGACACCTTGCCGAGTACCAGGGCAAGCGCCTGGGGACCATCGGCGATCTCGGCTGCTTCAGCTTCCAGTCGAGCAAGACGATCGCCTGCGGCGAGGGCGGAGCGATCCTGGGCGATGACGAGGAGCTCATGGACAGGTGCTATACCGTCCACAACCACGGCACGTCGCGCCGGGGGCGGACGGAGGTGATCGGGCCGAAGTACCGCATGAACGAGCTCGAGGCGGCGATCCTGCTGGGCCAGTGGCCCGGCGTGATGGAGCGCTTCGAGCGGCGCAACAGAAACGCCGCGCACCTCACCGCCCGGCTCAAGGGCTGCCCCGGGATCGCGCCGCAGAAGCTGTACGAGGGCACCAAGAGCGGCTCGTTCTACCTTTACGCGATGACGTACCGGAAGGAGCATTTCAGCGGCGCCTCCCGATCCGCTTTTCTCAAAGCCATGGCGGCCGAAGGCGTCAGCCTCAGCCCGTACATCGCGCAGGGGCTCCACAAGGAGCCGTGGATCGACCACATCCTCGGCCAGCCGGTCTACCGGAAGATGTACTCGCCGGAGCGGCTCAAGGCATACAGCGAGGACCGCGCGTGTCCCAACTGCGACGCGGTCTGCCAGGAGCTCGTGATGCTGTGGGCATCCGGTCCCCTTCTCGGCACCGAGAAGGACATGGACGAGGTCGCCGACGCGATCTGGAAGGTCTACGAGAACCGCGACGCTCTGGCGTCGATCTGAGACGAGCAACGATCGCAGTTCGCCAGTCACGGGCGGATGCGAGAGGCGCCCCGGGAGGGCCGGGCGGGGCGCGATCGCTCGTCGCTCGAGAGCGCACGTCGCGGCTCGCCGCTCGAACCGCATCGCCGGTGCGATGAGCTCAGCGCCGGCCGGATGCCTCGAAGGCCTCGACGATGGCCGCGATGCCGGCGCCGGCGGGCAGCCGCGCGATGGGGACTCCCGCGCGGGCGGCGAGCGCCGGGACATCCGCCGCGGCGAGGAGACGCCAAACCGCGGCGTCCGGATCCAGATCTCCATCGAGCGGCGCGAGGGGCTGCTCGGAGAGCCCCGCGAGGATGATCCCGCTCGCGGGCGCGTCGAAGGCCTGGGCGATGAGGACCGCCAGGGCGGCGTGGGGATCCGCGGCCGCGAGCGCGATGTCGCCGTCGCCGCCGCCGCGACGGCCGGAGGCGGGCGCCCGCGCGACCGCGGCGAGATCGCGAGCCCGGCGGGGGAGCAGGGCTTCGCCCGCGAGCAGCGAGTCGGTCGCCAGTAGGTGCAAGTGGCGCCGCCCCTGCTCGCCGCGCAGATCGACGAGCAGAACCTCGCTCCCGGCGGACCGCGAGGCGAAGGGTGACGCCGCGGACGCTGCGTCGATGAGAGCGCGCGGATCCCGTGTCGTGGCCACGACCAGCCGGCGGCGCGGCTCGGCGGAGGGGGCCGGCCAGAGGGCGCCGCGCACGATGCGCGTCCCGTCGACGCGAAACGCGACCGGCTCGGGGTTCCCGCTCGCCAGCGAGCGATAGAGATCGAGGAGCGCTGGCTCGAGGGGCAGAGCCTCGGCCGCGGGCAC
>JAFGKN010000605.1 GCA_016928605.1 Planctomycetota bacterium
CGGCTTCCCCGGCTTCCCCGAACAGAGCTCCCTGACGACTTGAGAACGTACGGCTTCGTCTTACCTTACGCCCGCCGGTACTGGCACCTCTACCTGGCGGGGCTCCTCCTCGTGCCGGTCTCGGCGGCCTCCTCGCTCGCCGTCCCCTACCTGACCGGCGAGTGCGTGAAGCTGCTCGAGGCGACGGGGGAGGGCGCGCGCTCCCTCGGCGAGCTGCTCGCCTGGATCGCCGCGGCGGCCGTGGCCAGCGGTCTGAGCCTCTTCGCCGTCCGCTACCTGATCATCGGAGCCTCCCGCCACGTCGAGTTCGACCTGCGCAACCGGATCTTCCAGCACCTCCACGAGCTCGACCTCAGCTTTTACAACGAGGCCCGCACGGGAGACCTGATGAGCCGCATCTCGACGGACGTCGACCGCGTCCGCCTCCTCGTCGGTCCCGTCATCATGTACTCGAGCCGCTGGCTGCTGATGCTCGCGGTGGGCCTCCCGCTGATGATCGCCGTGAGCCTGCCGCTCACGCTGCTCGTCATGGTGCCGCTCTCCCTGATCACGTTCGCGGTGCGCTCCATCGGCCCGCGGGTGCACCGCGAGATCTTCAAGGCGCAGGAGGCCCTGGCGGATCTCAGCTCGCTCGCCCAGGAGGACTTCTCCGGCATCCGCGTCGTGAAGTCGTTCGCCCAGGAGGATGCGGAGGAGCGGCGGTTCGCGGACATCGCCCGGCGCTACCTCCAGCGCAACATGGGCGCCGTCCGCATCTCGTCGTGGATGCTGCCCGTGATCAGCGCCGTCTCCGATCTCGCCCTCATCTCCCTCCTGCTCGTCGGAGGGATGCTGATGCTGCGCAGCCGGATCGACTACGGCGACTTCGTGAAGTTCGCGGGGTATCAGCTCGCGCTCATCTGGCCGATGCTCTCGATCGGCTGGGTGGTCAACCAGTACCATCGAGCCGGAGCCAGCGTGGACCGCATCCGCGAGCTGCTCGAAGCACGGCCCCGCGTGACCGAGCCGGACCGGCCCGTCCTCCCGGCGAGCGGCCGCATCGAGGGAGACCTCTCGATCCGCGGGCTCAGCTTCGGCTACGGGGAGCACCTGATCCTGCGGGACGTCAGCCTGGATGCGCCCCGCGGGAGCACCGTGGCGATCGTCGGCCGGACCGGGGCCGGCAAGACGACGGTCCTCAACATGATCCCGCGGCTCCTCCCCACGCCGGAGGGCACGGTCTTCATCGACGGCGTGGACGTGACGCGGATCCCGCTCGAGACGCTGCGGCGGTCGATCGGCTATGTGGACCAGGAGAGCTTCCTCTTCTCCCGCACCGTCGAGGAGAACATCGCCTTCGGCGTGGACGCCGTGGAGAGAGAAAGGGTCCTCGCCGCGAGCCATCTGGCGCGGTTCGACAAGGACATCGACCAGTTCCCCGGCGGCTGGGAGGAGATGGTCGGCGAGCGAGGCGTCACTCTCTCCGGCGGGCAGAAGCAGCGGGCGGCCCTGGCGCGCGCCCTCTTCGTACGGCCGAGGATCCTGATCCTCGACGACGCGTTCTCGGCCGTCGACACCCAGACGGAGGAGCAGATCCTCGACGGCCTGAGGGAGGCCACGCGGGATCTCACCGTGCTGATCGTCTCGCACAGGGTCTCGAGCGTCGCCCATGCCGACCGGATCTACGTTCTCGACGAGGGCCGAGTGGCCGAGGAGGGGACGCACGAGAAGCTCCTGCACAGGGGAGGCATCTACGCGGAGATCCACCGGCTGCAGCAGCTTTCCGACGAGCTGGACAGATACTGAGTGAGGCAGAGGATCTCGAGTGACCTCTCCGGACGCGCAGTTCCATACCGAGGAGACGATCGTCGGCAAGGCGTTCGACCGGCGCCTGATGGCCCGGCTGCTCCGCTACGCCGTGCCGTATCGCGGGGCGATGGTCCTGGCGATCGTGCTGATCCTCCTCGTGACAGCTCTCGGCCTCGCGGGTCCCTTCATCGTGCGGGAGGCGGTCGACGGTCCGCTGCGGGAGGTCACATCGGGCTCCCTGGCGGCTGAGCCGGGAGCCGAAGCCTTCCACCGGCTCTACCGGCTGACGGCCCTCTTCGCCGCCGTCTCGCTGGTGCTCCTCGCGCTGCGCTACGTCCAGGGGATACTGATGGCCTGGATCGGCCAGAAGGTGATGCTCGACCTCCGCTCCGAGCTCTTCCACCATCTGATCCACATGCCCTTCGCCTTCTTCGACCGGAACCCCGTCGGCCGGCTGGTCACTCGCGTCACGAGCGATATCGAGGCCCTGAGCGAGCTCTTCGCCGGCGGCTTCGTCTCGCTGATCGCGGACATGCTGATCCTCGCGGCGATCACCGCGGCTCTCCTGTGGGTCAACGCCGCTCTGGCCCTCGTCACTCTCTCCGCGCTGCCTCTGCTCCTCATCGCCACCTTCCTCTTCCGCGCGAAGGTCCGGCGGTACTACCGGGAGCAGCGCGCGCACATCGCGCACCTGAACGCCATCACCCAGGAGTCGATCCAGGGCATGAACGTCGTACAGGCCTTCCACCGGCAGCGGAGCAATCAGAAGCGGTATGAGGACGTGAACCGTCTCTACCAGGTCTCGTTCCTCCGTTCCGTTCTCGCGTACTCGGTCTACTATCCCGTGATCGAGCTCATGGGGACGGGTGCTCTGATCGCGGTCATCTGGCAAGCCTCGCGTCAGCTCGGCGCGACGCCTCCGGAGCTGACGCTCGGCAACTTCTTCCTCTTCTGGTACTTCCTCGGCCGCTTCTTCCAGCCGATTCGCGACATGGCGGAGCGCTACAACGTCCTGCAGGCGGCGATGGCCTCCGCCGAGCGCGTCTTTCAGGTGCTCGACACTCCGGAGACCATGCCCGACCCTCCCGGCGCCCGGCCGCTGGAGAAGCTCGAGGGACGCGTGGCGTTTGAAAACGTGTGGTTCGCGTACCGCGGGGACGACCACGTTCTGCGCGACATCAACTTCGAGGTGAAGCCCGCCCAGATGGTCGCCATCGTGGGCGCGACCGGCGCGGGGAAGAGCACGATCATCAACCTGATCAGCCGGTTCTACGATCCGCAGCGCGGCAGGATCCTGGCGGACGGCAGAGACATTCGCGAGATCCGCAAGCGGGAGCTGCGCGCGCGCATCTCCGTCGTGCTCCAGGACGTCTTCCTCTTCAGCCGGTCGATCCGCGAGAACATCGCTCTCGACACGCCGGGCATCTCCGACGAGGACGTGCGGCGGGTCGCGCGGCACGTCAACGCCTCGCCATTCATCGAGAGGCTCCCCGGCGGCTACGACGAGGTGCTGAAGGAGCGCGGGCGGACCCTCTCGGTGGGCGAGAAGCAGCTCCTCGCCTTCGCAAGGACGCTCGTGCACGACCCCGACATCCTGATCCTCGACGAGGCGACCGCCCACATCGACAGCGAGACCGAGGCCCTGATCCAGGATGCCCTCGACAAGCTGCTGGCCGGCCGCACCTCGATCGTGATCGCCCACCGCCTCTCCACGATCCGCCGGGCGGACCGGATCATCGTCCTGCACAAGGGAGAGGTCCGGGAAGAGGGGACCCATCGCGAGCTCTTCGCCCGCGGCGGTATCTACCGCTGCCTGTACGAGCTGCAGTACCGCGGCTGAAACCGCCCGAGTACCCTCTGGCGGTCCTCCCGGATCTCCTGTAGAATTCTGGGGAGTAGTCCCCCTGGCAGCGAAAGGTCTCCACCGCGTCGCGGACCCGGAGAATTGACCCCTGCAAAATGGCCCTCAACCTTTCCCCGAGAATGCCCGAAGATCTGGTAAACCCGGAGGCCGGACGCTCTGCGCGAGGGCCGCGGCTCTCCCGGGTTGTCTTCCGGCGCTCTCGCCCCCAAAGTCGAGTTGAGCGGAGACATTTCCTTGTGTAACGCGACGGGACGTCCCCCGGTGAACCAGCCCCTCGCCTTGCCCGCCGAGGAGCGATCACCGCCTGGCGAGGCCGGATCCCGCGAGGATTTCCGCCACGTCCATCTCTCCAGCCACCTCCTGAGGAAGTTCTGGACCTCGGAGAAGAAAGCCATACTCCTGTTCCATCGCCGGCTCGAGAACGAGCTCCAGCGCGAGGTCTCGCTCGAAGAGACACTCGCGTGCTGGGAACACGAGGCCGGCATCCGCTGGCGCCGCGCGAAGATGCGGATCGACGGCCAGCGGCAGCTCGAGGAGATCGAGCGCCACAAGTACTTCGTGAGCCAGCGCCTGGGATACGACGTCGGCTGGGAGTTCGCGGCGCTCGATTGGGTCCGCTACCACGCGGACCCCTGGCGCCGCTGGTGGGAGGAACAGCCCGCAGCCTGCCCACGGATGGAGCAGGAGGTCGCCGCACGCTCGCTGTAGGCCGTGCTCGACGCCTTTCGTCGGCGAAGCATCCGGATGTGGAGCCGGCGCAGCCCCTCGTCGAGAGCCGGGACAGCGCCATCTCGCCACAGGCCGCTCCTCGGCGGCATCCCCGACGTTGACAGCCGGCGCCCCGCCGCGGTGAGGGCCGGCGCCGCGAGCGCCCCGCGAAGGCCCTCCGCATCGGCATCCCCACCTCGAGAGCCGGCGCCGCGCGCTGAGGGAAGCGCTCACCGCAATCCCCGCCGGGTTGTCATCGGCCGACGATCAGGTACTCCCGGACCTTCGCCCGCCTCACGGCCCGGTGCGTGCCGAAGTGGTACCTGTGATCCCTCTCGAACACGTCGACGCGCGGCTTGAAGCTGCGGAGGATGCCGGTCAGCGTCTCGATGTCGGGATAGCCGTTCGAGGAGTAGGACAGGACGATGATGCTCCCGCAAAACCGCTCGAAGAGGCGGCGAAAGGCGTCGAGGCACTCGCTGCGGTGCGAGAAGGGCGTGTGAGGTTTGACGATCTTGCGCACCCGGCTGTGGACGAGGATCTCGCATCCTTCCCAGTATCGCGAGAGCCCCTCGAGGAAGTGGTAGCGCTTGATGTAGCAGTTGTCGTCGGCGCGAGGCACGTACGGCGGATCGAGGTAGACGAGGTCGTGACCGGCCGGATCGATCTCGAAGACGTCGCCCTCGACGACGCGGTGACGCCGCCCCGTCGAGAAGACCGCCCGGTTGTAGACCTCGACTTGCTCCAAGAAATGATCGCGGAGCGAGAGGCGCAGATCCCGCCGTCCGTCCTTGTAGCGCTCGGGGTCGCCGGCCACGGTGAAGACGCCGCGAGGCTGGCGCTTGACACAGGAGCGGATGAGCGCGCTGAGCGCGATGTCCCTGCGGTGCCAGCCGTCGACCCGATCGAGCCGGGCCCAGACGCGGTCGAGGAAGCGGAGGTCATCGCCCGAGAAGAAGATGCCGCGGAAGGTCCGCTCGATGAAGCGCGGGTGGCGGGGATCGTGCTCGAGCAGCCGGGCGACATCCTCCGCACCGAGAATCTCCGACGAGTTCTCGACCGCGGCGCGGGCGATGACCACGGCGAAATGGAGGCGATCGCTCGCCGTCACACGCTTGCCCATCGCCTTGAGCAGGTAGGCGACACACCCCGAGCCTGAGAAGGCGTCGAGAACCGAATCGAACTCGATACCGCTCAGCACGTCGTGGAGCCAGGGCCAGAGCCGGTGCTTGCTCCCCATGAAGCGCAGGCGAGGGAAGCGCTCCATACGTTCCGCCACAGCCTCAGGCGGCGGAGAGATGCCGAGGCGTGGTGTGCGTCGCGGGCGGGAGGCAGCTCTCATGGACGAGAGGATACATCATCGGAGGCCGGAGGCGGAGGGAGAGACCGCAGCCGGCGAGGGAAGGGGGGCGGGAATGCACTGCGGCTGGCGTGGCCGCGCGCGGGGGCCGGGGCTCGGAAGGGAAAGGCGGCTCGAGCCCAGGTCGTGAGGCGCATCGCCGCTGGGCGGATGCCCGTGTGCCACGGAAGGTCGACGCTCGCTGTCAGACGGCTTCCGCTCGCCGCGATCCGCCAGGCGCCGGCGAGCCCGCTGCCAGCTCCCCGCGTCTCCTCCAGGAAATGACACCAACTCCGCGATCCCCTTTTTCGGCGCTGCCCGGGCCGCGGGCGACCCGGCCAAGGACAAGGTCGGTGCTTGCCGCCCAAGCCGCTCGGTACGTAGGATCGAATCCTATGGAACCACAGCACCCCCGACCAAAAGCCGAGCCCCCGCGACACACCACCGAGCACCCACGACCCCCAGCCGAGCACCGGCGCGCTGCGGCCGCGCCGCGCGGGATGTGGAGCCGTCGCTGCGCGTTGAAAGCCATGGCTGCCTTCGGGCTAGGCCTACCGCTACACCGCGGCGCTCCTGCCCCTGAGGCCGGCCGC
>JAFGKN010000606.1 GCA_016928605.1 Planctomycetota bacterium
AGGTGCGCGGCGCGCAGACCTTGCTGCTCCACCAGGACGCCATCGACCACGTTCACGGCCTGAGCGACATGGTGCTGGAGGAGATCGCGGTACAGCCCGGCGATGTCTGCACCGACAGCAATCCCACCGTCCGCCTGGTGGCCCAGATCCGCAACCGCGGAGAGGTGACCGAGGCCGGCGAGATCCATGGCGAGGTGTGGCATGTGGATACCGGAAAGTGCCTGGCCGTCTTCTCGCAGGACTTCGAGAAGGTCGAGCCCGGCGGCCGCATCGACTTCTCGGCGGACTGGAGACCGGGAGAGATGCTCGAGGGGAGCTACCGCGCCGTCTTTCGCGTGGACTGCGAAGGAGGCTCCGCGCCGGTGCGCGTCCACGAGTTCGCCGGCTGCCGGCCGATGGAGCTCTTCGTCGTGCCGGACGCTGACAGCTACACCCAGTGCCAGACGGCGATCGTCTTCGCCCGGGCCGTCTCTGGTGGAGAGACCGTGGAGACCGCCCGCTACTCCGCGAGGGTGACCAATCCGATGGGAAGCGCACAGTTCATCTCGCTCGAGGCTCACCCTCTCGAGGGGGCTTACTTCCTCCTGAGCTTCAACCCCCGCTACGGCGATGGTGTGTACGAGGTGCGGGTCAGTGCGAGCGCGGATGGCTACCATACTGAGGCCGCCTACTGCAGCGTCGTCCTCAGCCGCAATCCGGCCGTCCTCTGGCCGCAGCGGATGCACGCGTGCGCCGACGGCAAGACCGTCGTGACCATCGATCTCGGCCCGGTCTTCACGACGCACGGCTGGAACCCGCTCATCAACGAGTACTGGGACGGCCGCGCGCTGCACGGATTCGATCCGATCTTCGGCGATCCGTGGAGGGACGGTCCCCCTCTCGGCTGGGACCGGGCCGTCGATGGCGGCGTTCCTCTCGCCCTCGTGCCGGACCGGACGCTGGCGACCCTCACGGCGACGGCGGGAGAGATCCTCAACCCCGACGTGAACGGGAAGATCCCCGGCATCCAGATCTTCCTCACGGGCGGCAGGGCGGAGGTCCTGCTGCAAGCCCCCGAGGACGCCGGTGTGGCGCACGTCCTCGCCGAGACCGAGGAGGCCGAGAGCCTCGGTTTCACCCGCGTGGAGTTCACCACCGCAGACCCGAACGAGAACGAGCAGCGCTGGTGCGTCGGCGACATCCGCCGGAGCGCACTGGCTCGCGGGAGCGTGTCTCCGGCTGGCGCGTACAGCGATGCATTCGATCTCGACGCCGACGGCGCGGTCAGCACGCAGGATGTCATGGCCGCCGCGGGCAGCTGGGGAAGCTCCGATCCGGGTGCGATCCATCCTCCCGGCGCGTCGGACCTCCGGAGAGCGGCCGCCATCATCCTGCGAGGCGACTGGGAAGATGCGTTCGCGGGCCAGACGTTCGAGATCCGGATCGACGTCCGCGCCGGCGAGCCTCTGAGCGGCGTGGACATCGTCCTCGACTACGATCCGGAGGTCATCGAGCCGGTGGACGTCCAGCTCGGCGGCTGGCTCAGCGAGGGGAGCGGCATCCTGACGCTCGGGCCGATCCTCACGACCGGCCGGCTGAGGATGGGCGCTGTACGGCGCGACCGAGATGATCCGGGCCTCACCGGCGAGGGCACGGCGGTCGCGATCGAGGCCCGAGTGCTCTCGGCCGGCCCGATGGGGCTGGCGCTGCGCGGCGCGATCGCGGCAGGCCCCGACGGCAGCGATCTTCCCGTGATCCTGGTGAGCGAGGACCGCGAGGCGGCGAGCGGCACCGGGAGCCTGCGGGGCGACGCCAACAGCGATGGCAGTCAGGACATCTCCGATGCCATCTACATCCTGAGCTGTCTGTTCCTCGGCGGGCCGTGTCCGACGAGCGCGTGCGCGGCCGACTCCAACAACGACGGATCTCGGGACATCTCCGACGCGGTGTTTCTCCTGAGCTTCCTCTTCCTGGGAGGACCGGCACCCGCCCCGTGCCCGTGACACGTGGCCGCCGCCAGCCCCGTTTCCGCGAGGCCGCCGCCGCTCCGGCCTTTCCCTCAAGCTGGCGCCGCCGCCGTTTCGGCGAACGGCCGCCGGTCCGCGCCCGATACTACTCCGCGAGCAGCCTCTCCAGCCTCTCGCGGTCGGCGGTGAACGCAGTGTGCTCCGACGCGCGGTCGACGCCGTGCTCCTCGCAGAGGTCGAGGAACTTCCTGAGGAGAGGCCGCGTCTTCGCGAGGACATCCGGCGGAAGGAGCGCGGGATCCGCGGCGTACCAGACGCGATCGATCGCCAGCCGGTAGGCCGCGATCGAGGCCTTCTCGACGCGCCTCCGCAGTGTGTCGTCGTCGCCCACGGCCGCGAGCGCTGCAGCGAACAGCTCCAGGCAGCGCGGGGCGAGCGACTCGTCGATGCCGTAGTCCGCCGCCCGGCGGGCGAAGCAGTTGCGGTGAAGGCCGCTCTTCTCCGCCGCGTCGTGGATCGTGTCGATGTAGGTCCGGATGAAGGGAGCCGCCCTACCGTAGTGGAGCGCGAGGAACTCGTCCATCAGCCGCTCGGCGCTCCGCGACGGATCCCAGATGAGGCTGCAGATGATGTAATTGCGCAGATCCGAAAGCTCGGCGCTCCAGGCGTTGCCGGCCGCCTGCATGAAGATCCCCTTGGCCTCGTTGGCCACGAAGAACCGCACGTTCGGCTCGATCACCCGCAGGTTGGGGCAGGGGAGGAGGTAGTTCGTGAAGTTGGTGTTGTAGTTCCAGATGGAGATGTCGCTGCAGATCTTTCCCCAGTTCTCCATGTCGCGGCAGAACTCGACGTTCTTCGGACAGCTCGGATCGTCGATGGCGTGGATGAGACAGCACTCGATGCTGCAGAGCTGGATCTGCACGTTGGGGCGGGGCTTGATGCTCTTCGGCGGCTTGCGCGTGTACCAGTAGCTCAGCGTCCCCACCCTCACGTCCGGGTGCTTTTTCGCCACCTCGTCGGCGACGGCGTTGACGAAGGTGAGG
>JAFGKN010000091.1 GCA_016928605.1 Planctomycetota bacterium
CGACGCGTCGAGAGCGCTCGATCTGGAGGTGATGGGGCCGCAGCGCATCCGGCTCGAGGTCCGCGCGCTCGCGGGCTCCGACTTTGCGGGCTCGCGGTCCTGGCTGCATCTGCGCGAGGGGGAGAGCGTCTCGCATCTTCCCCTCGAGGGCCCTCTGCCCTCGTCGCGGCTGAAGGTCATCGGCCGGCCCGAGCTCGAGATCGGCCGGCGGCGGATCGTCGAGCGGAGCGTGGGCTCGGGAGCGCGCCGGATCCGCGTCTCGGCGGAAGGATCCGACGCGCTCGTCCGGATCGAGAGCTGCCGCTCGCGCCTCGCCCGCGGGATCCTCCCTCCGCGCGGAGCGGCGACCGTCCAGGCGGCTCTCGACGGAGCGCTCTTCGACCGCCGGGCGCGGGGCGGCGGCGATCGCGCCTCGCGCATCCTCGCCTCACAGGCAGACTCCTCCTCCCGGCTTCTGCCCGGACCTGAGGACTCCTCCGCGCCGCGGCAGGCGCCGGCTTCTCGCGGCGCTGCGCCGGAGTCGAGAGCTGAGACCGGCGCGCCATCGCCGGCGATTCTCGCCTGGCGCCGGCTCGAGCGGGCGTGGGGGGAGCCGCTCCTCCCGCTGCCGCCCGGCGACCGCCTGAGGAGCCTCGTCTACATCGCTCCTCGCCGCGCCGACCTCCGCCGGGCGGCGCTGATCCTGGCCGAGCATCTCATGGAGACCGAGGCGGTGGGATCCGAGGCGCGCTCGGACTTCGAGAGCTTCTTCTCCGGCGAATGGGAGATCTTCGAGAACGTCCACGGCGGAGGGGGTGCCCGCACGGTGGAAGGGGACGGGTGGCAGCCGATCACCGAGACCGGCAGGCTGATCGAGGCCCTGGCCGGCGGAGTGCGCGCGGGCGAGAAGCTCATCAGCGACCGCCGCGAGGTCCTCATCGAGGTGGAGGGAGGAAGGGGCTCGGAGCTCATCCTCCGCCTCGAGAACCTGAGCCTCGAGGGGCGGCCCACGGAGCCCATCGTCGTCCTCCTCCGGGAAGAGGAGGGCGCGCCGCGGAGGATCCTCCTGAGCGCCGGCGAGCCCGTCAAGGAGGTCCGGCTCGAGCTGGCTCGGGACGCGACGCGCCTGAGGGCCTGGCTCGCCGAGAGGTCCAGGAACCACTACCTCCGGCTGTCGGTGCGGGGCGGGCAGCGCGGCGGAGCGCCCCCTCCCGCGGCGACCATCCGGCGGCCCGCTCCCGAGGGCAAGCGGTACTTCGTGGCGACGCGGGACCGGCCGCTCCGGATCGAGGCGAGCGGTCCGGAGATGTTCCGCATCGAGGAGATCGCCGGCGATGAGGAGGCGGCGCGGAGCGCGTTCGTCTTCGGGACCGGCGAGACCATCGAGCTGTCTCCTCCGGAGGGCCGGAGCGAGGCGCTCTTCCGCATCTACCGGCTCACCGGCTGGTCCGAGCGGGAGGAGGAGAGCGGCGCTCAGGGCGCCGTGCCGCGCGCCGGAGGGCCAGCCGGATTCCGCGCGCCGCGGGGAGGAGAGGGCGCGCCGCTGGAGCCCGGCGGATCTCTCGCGCCGCCGTTTGACGCGCCTTCCGCGCCGGCGCCAGGCGAGCGGCTGCTCGCGCCGCCGGGGGGCTGGCTGGCGGACTCGCCGCTGGAGGATCCGGCCGGCACCGGGGACATCGCGCTGCGCTGGCTGCCGACGTTCAGCCTTTCCGGAAGGTTCGTCCGGACTCGGGCGACGGAAGAGGACATCGATGGGAATCTTCTCGCGGACGAGTACCTCGAGTACTCCGCCGCCATGAGGCTATCGGACGATCGCCGGGAGCTGTTCTCGCGGACGCTGGTCCTCGGGCGCGAGCGGGTGGACGCCGGACCGACCATCGGCCTCCGGCAGATGCTGGCCTGGAGAGCCGGCGCGCTCGACGGCCTGGAGCTCCGCGCGGACGGCAGCCTCCTCTGGCAGTGGCCGGAGGGAGACACGCTCGACTTCAGCGGCGATCCGGAGCGGTCGGCGACCCTGAGGCTGGGCATGGAGAAGCGGATCAGGATCACGAGCGACCTCCACCACGAGCCGAGCGTCGAGATCTTCGTGCGGGATCTCAGCGTCGAGCGAGGATCCCCCTTGGAGAGATTCGTCACCGATCCGGAGGTGTTCACCCGCTACAAGGCGAGCCACCTCCACGGCCTCGTGATCAGCGAGACCGTCAGGTACCGCCCCTGGGTCGATGCGGGCCTGAGCGCGCGCGCGAGCCTCGTGACGAACGAGCGCCTCGATCCCTTCGCTCCGGACCACTTCCGGGTGGCCGCGGAGTGGGAGCAGATCTGGGGGTCGCTCGAGTGCGGCGTGGGGGCCGCCGGGCGGTTCTTCTTCTCCGACGGAGACCGGCGCCGCGCCTACGAGAACGTCTCGATCGCGGCGAAGGCGAGGAAGGACTTCTGGCTCGACGGAGGCAACCGCCTCGAGCTGCGGGGCGACCTGGAGTACGACATCACGCGGTCGCAGGTCTCGTTCTCCGCGGGGCTCGTCCTTCACTTCTCCGGTCCCCGCCTCCTCGGGGACTTCTCGCCGGACGAGGTGAGCTTCCGGGGCGAGCGGGTGAGGGAGGCGCTGGGCATCCGATGACAAAGCCAGCGCTGAGAGATCTGCTCGAGCGGGGGCTGAGACCCCACGAGAAACGCATCCACGCCCGGCTCGTGGACCGGATCCTGGAGGCCGTCGCGCGGGACGCCGTTTCCTTCGAAGCAGGGGATGCGGGCGGGGCGCAGATCGAGCTGCGCGCGGCGTGGAGCGCGGTCGGACGGATCCGAGGCCTCATCGAGAGCGCGAGGAACGAGATCGCCGAGATCCGCAAGAAGGAAAGCGAGTTCGGCGCCTCCTCTTCCCGGGTGAAGACCGACTTCGAGCGCCGGCAGGTCATCCTGAAGTACGCGGCGGAGCTCGGCGCGCGGGGGCGGGAGCTGAAGCGGGACGAGAAGGCTCTGGCCCGCTGGCTCGACGAGGACGCGATCCGCGACCGCTTCGCGCGGCGGCTGAACCGCAAGGACCGCGAGCTCAGCTTCCTCCTCGAGCGGCTCGGCGCGCTCGCGGTCCTGGCCTTCGCCGGCGAGAGAGACGCGCTGACCGGCGATGAGCTCTGGAATCGAGCCGCCCTGGAGGATCTCCTCATGCCGCTCTTCTCGCACGAGGGAGACCGGCGAGTGGTCTGCGCCGCATTCCGGTGCCTCTCGACGGCATCCAAGGCCCTGGCCGCGAGATACCGGGAGAGGGTGATCGGAGAGAACACCCTCCAGTTCATCTACCGCTCGGCGATCCAGGAGAAGCAGGACATCTGGATCCAGTGCGAGGCTCTCAGCCTGCTCGAGTTCCTCTCACCCGATTCCTTCACCAAGGTCATCCGGAAGCGGCTCGCCTCGCCGGGAGACGGAGATGACCTCTTCTTCCGGCGTCGGGCGGTGCGGCTTCTGGGCGGCGGCGGTCGGCACGCCGCTCTCCTCGAGGAGCTGCTCGATGTCCTCCGGCGGGATCCCAGCTCGTTCGTGCGGCAGGAGGTGTCTCGCGCGCTGGCGACCGCGGCCACCGAGCGGTGCATCCGGGCTCTCCGGGCAGTGGCCCTCGAGGACAGCGACGCGAAGGTCCGGGCCGCCGCCCTCTGCGAGTCTCTCCGCCTCATGGGCTCGAGCCGGCCCGGGGACATCGACGAGCTGTTCGGGATCATCGAGGACTCGCTGGGCGCCGAGCAGGACTCCTTCGTACTGAAGACGTCGATCACGGTCGCCCGCGACGCTCTCGAGCATCTCTCCGCGCGCGGTCTCCCGTCTCTCGATGGGTGGCGGACGCGGATTCTCGACCGTCTCGATGCGCTGCACGCGGGCTGCGCGTCGACGCCGATCCGGCGGTGCGCGGCGCGGGCGCGGGAGAGGATCTGGCTCGCGGGGGACCCCGCGGCCCAGGTCGTGGCCGCGGCGATCGAGGAGATCGAGGCGGATCATACGTCGGGCGCGGGGCTTTCGATCTCGAAGGACACGCTCTGCGAGCAGAGCGATGACTGCGTCGGCAGGGTGCTGTCCGTCAGGGCTCAGGAGAGCTTCGGGTACACGCTGCGGCGGGGCTGGATCC
>JAFGKN010000607.1 GCA_016928605.1 Planctomycetota bacterium
AGGTAGGCGCCGATGTGCTGCGTGATCCCGCCCGCCTCCTGGCTGGTGACGTTCGTCACGCGGATCCGGTCGAGGAGCGAGGTCTTTCCGTGATCGACGTGGCCGAGAAAGGTGACGACGGGCGGGCGCGGCCGGAGTGCGCTCGAGTCGCTCTCGTACTCCTCGAGGTCGCGGATCGCCTCCTCGAGCACCGCCTCCTTGCGGTGGACGGAGATCTCGCAGCCGAGCTCTGCTCCGAGCGCCAACACGAGATCGTCGTCCAGGTGCTGGTTGACGGTGACCAGCTTGCCTTGCTGCATGAGCTTCTTGAGAAGGACGGGCGCCCGGAGGCCGAGCGCCGCGGACAGGCTCTTGATGGAGACGGGAGACTCGACGGCGATCTGGCCGGGAATTTTGACGTCCGCCTCGCTCAGTCCCCGCTGGGCGTGCCCGGAACGATCGCCGCGGCCGCGGCCTCTGCGGCGGGAGGCCGCGGGACGCGTCGAGAAGACCGACGTGTCGTCGTGGGGGGGGAAGTAGCGGATCCGCTTGAGCCCCCGCGGGGCCTCGCGATCCTCGCCCTTCTCCTTGAGCACCTTGCCGTCGCCGCGCGCCGCGCCTCGAGCGCGCTCGCCCCGGCCCGGCTCTTCCCTCGCGGCGGCCGGCTTGCCGGCTTTTTCCTTGGCGCGGGTGCGAGGCGCGGCGCCGCCCGCAGCAGCCTCTCGTCTCTCGGCGGCCGAGCCCCTGGCGGCGGCGGTCCCCGCGGCCCCCTTGGCCGCCTTTTCCTTCTCCTTGGGCGGCGTCTTCGGCCCCAGACGGTCCCTGAGGATGTTCGCCACCGTCTCATCGATCGCGGCCATGTGGGTCCGCACGTTATGGCCCTGTGTGCGGAGGAAGGCGATGAGATCCTTGCTGGTCATGTCCAGCTCTTTGGCGAGGAGATGGATTCTAACTCCCAAGAAGATCCTTCCTTCCTGTGTCTAACCGCGGTCTCCAGCGAGGCCCTGCGAGGGGGGATGGAGCGAGCCGACCTCCGCAGGCCGCCAGCCCCTCCCTTCCCTCGGCCGCCGGCTCCGGGCGCGGGGGCGCGTCGCGGGAAAAACCATCTTTCTTCGACAGCCGGGAGGCGTTTGTCAAGTATTTATCGGGATTGGGTTTCCTCTCCCGCTGCGGACTCCGGTCGCGGCGGCGAGCTCTCGCCGTCTCCGCGCCGCTCCTCCTCTGGCTCATCCCCCTCCTGCTCCGCGGAGCGGGGGAGCGGCTCGTCGTCCCCGACGGCGGCTCCCTCCTCACGCACTGAGGTCTCTTCAGGCTCCGGCTCCTCGACGGCGTCCCCACTCTCCTCCGCGGACGCGGCCTCCGGAGGCTCCTCGGGCGGTGGGGCATCGCCTTCCGCCGCTGCGTCCTCGGGCGGTGGGGCATCGCCTTCCGCCGCTGCGTCCTCGGGCGGTGGGGCATCGCGGTCCGCCGCCGACTCCGCTTCGCCGGTCTCCTCTTCCACCGCGGCTTCCTCGCCGGCTGCGGCGTCTGAGTCCGGAGAAGCCTCCGCGGCCTTGTCCGCCTCCTGCTCCACTTCCTCGGGGAGCTCCTCGTGGCGCAGCTTTTCGAGCTCTTCGTCGGAGACCGTGACGATGTCGAGCTCCCAGCCGGACAGCTTGGAAGCCAGTCGGACGTTCTGGCCGCGCTTGCCGATCGCCAGCGACTGCTGGTCGGGCTTGACGTAGATGATCGCCTTGTGCCGGTCGAAGTCGAGGTCCATCGAGGAGATCTCGGCCGGCTGCAGGGCGTTCATGATCAGCACCTCGATCGACTCGTTCCAGCGGACGATGTCGATCTTCTCGCCGAACAGCTCGTCGACGATGTTCTTGATCCTCGAGCCGCGCACGCCGACGCAGGCTCCCACGCAATCGACGTTGCGGTCGTAGGTCGTGACGGCGATCTTGGTCCGGTATCCGGGCTCCCGGGCTATGCCCATCACCTCGATGACCTTGTCCGCGATCTCCGGCACTTCGAGCTCGAAGAGCCGCTTCACCAGCTCGTTGCTCGTCCGCGAGAGGATGATCTTCACGCGGCTGGTGTTCTTGCGGAGCTCCTTGACGAGCACCTTGATCCGCTCTCCGACACGGAACCGCTCGCCGGGAACCTGCTCCGAGCGGGGGAGGAATCCTTCGACCTTGCCGAGGTTGACGATCAGGTTGGGCCCCTCGGTCCTCTGGATCACGCCCGAGACGAGGTTTCCGACCTTCTCGCAGAACTCCTCGTAGATCCGGTCCCTCTCCGCCTCGCGGATCTTCTGGAACAGCACCTGCTTGCCCGTCATGGCCGCGATGCGTCCCAGTTCCTCGATGGGGATGATCTCGTCGCCGTCGACGACGGTCGTCTCTCCGGTGCGCCGATCGATCGTCACCTGCGTCGTCTCCGACTCCCCCATCTTCTTCTTGACCGCGGAGAGCAGGGCCGCCTCGATCCCCAGGAAGATGACTTCCTTGTCGATTTCCTTGGCGCGGTGGATCGTGTCGACCAGCCGCAGTATTTCGTCATTCATCAGGTACGAGCGCTCCAAAGGGCTCTCCCGCGGTACGGATCGCTGCTCGGCGGGTCTCGGTCGCGGGTGTCAGCGTCAGTCGTCGGATCGCCCGGAAGTCAGAACTACCCCGATCCCGCTTCGCAGCCGGGAGCGGAGATGAAGGCCCCGCCGGGCCCAGCTCCATCACGGCGGGCGGGCTTTTTGGTAATTCTAGGGAAATCAAGGACTTAGAGTCCTGACCCGGGCGTTGGGGTTATTTTAGACCCGCCGGTTGAGCTGTCAAGCCTTTCCTGGGCCCGCACGAGTGCCAGGGCTCGCGAGTCTCCCCGGAGGCTGAGAGCGATGCAGAGGGAGGGTCTCTCCGCCGGTGCTCCTCTCCGGTTCCACAGCGGCCGGGGCGGTGGCGACGCCGGCAGGCCATCTCGCTCTCGTCCCCGCTCCTGACGCTCCGCGGGCGGCTGCGGTCCGCCCCGGGCGACTCGGCAGAGCGCGGCCTCGAATTGCTGAGCGTGCCCGCCGGTCTTTGCGGCGCATCCCCTAAAGACCTCTCCCGGAGC
>JAFGKN010000608.1 GCA_016928605.1 Planctomycetota bacterium
CCGGAGTACAAGTGCTACTTCGGGCTGGCGAAGAGTTCGGACGGCCTCCATTTCGAGCGCGTCTCCGACGAGCCGGTCTTCTCTCCGGGCGTCGAGGGCTTCGACGGCAGCACGGTGCAGGACCCGCGCATGGTCAAGATCGGCGACTGGTACTACATCACGTACGCGTGCCGCCACTTTCCTTTCGGCCAGTACTGGATGCCGGAGGCGGAGCGGTACCGCCCCCCCGAGTGCCCGCAAGACTTCCCTCGCTATCTGCGGATCAACGCCACGCTCACGGGCCTGCTGCTGACCAGGGACTTCAAGAGCTGGATCCGGGCCGGCAGCCTCACGGATCCGCTTCTCGATGACCGCGATGTGGTCCTATTCCCGGAAAAGGTGGGCGGCAGGTATGCGATGCTCCACCGGCCCCTGGAGTGGGTCGGAGAGGACTACGGCACGGCGCACCCGGCGATCTGGATCTCGTTCGCCGATGACCTTCTCGGATTCCGGGGAGGGAAGCTCCTCGCTCGCGCCGAGCTCGACTGGGAGTCTGACAAGATCGGCGCGAACACGCCGCCGATCCGGACGGAGCACGGCTGGCTGACGATCTACCATGCCGTGGGCGCCGACAGGCGCTATCGCCTGGGAGCGTTTCTCCTCGACCTCGAGGACCCGTCGATCGTGCTCTGCCGCACGAAGGACTGGATCCTGCAGCCGGAGGAGGACTACGAGATCGACGGCTTCTACCGGGGATGCGTGTTCCCCTGCGGCAAGGTGGTGATCGAAGGCCAGCTGTTCGTCTACTACGGCGGCGCCGACAAGTACGTGGCCGTGGCGACGTGTCCGCTCCAGGAGCTGCTGGACTACTTGCTCTCCTGTCCGGCCTGATCGCCGGGCCCGGCGGAGCCGCCGGAGGTGGAAAAGGAGACCGGATGGAACTGCACGGCATCGACATCGCTATCATCGCGGCGTACCTCGCGGCGATCATCGCTCTGGGCATCTGGCTCTCCAGGCGCGCGTCGAAGAACCTCGAGGCCTACTTCCTTGGCGGTAAGAGCCTGCCGTGGTGGGTGATCGGGACCTCGCATGGCGCGAGCGGATTCGACATCACGGGCACGATGTGGTTCGTGACGATGATGTTCACCTACGGGCTGAAGGCCGCCTTCATCCCCTGGATCTGGCCCCTCTTCGACCGCGTCTTCCGGCAGGTCTACCTCGGCGCCTGGATCCGCAAGTCGGGAGTCCTGACAGGCGCCGAGTGGATGCGCACGCGCTTCGGAACCGGCATCGGAGGAAACCTCGCGCACCTGAGCGTCGTGGTCTACGCGCTGGTCGCCACGGTGGGTTTCCTCGGCTACGCCTTCCAGGGGATCGGCAAGTTCGCGGACGTCTTCTTCCGGTGGGACCTGTCGCTGGGGCCCTTCACTTCGCCGGAGATGTACGGCATCATCATCCTCCTCCTGACGACGGCCTACCTGCTCCTCGGCGGCTGGTACAGCGTCGTGCTGACCGACCTCCTCCAGTTCGCGCTGCTGGCGGTCGCGTCGATCTTCATCGCCGGCGTTGCCATGGCGAGGGTGAGCCCCGAGGCGCTGTCGCAGGCCGTGCCCGATGGCTGGAGCCGGCTCTTCTTCGGATGGCGGCTCGATCTCGACTGGTCGGGGATCGTCGAGGAGCTGAACAGGAAGATCCTCGACGACGGCTTCTCTTGGTTCGGCCTGCTGATCTCGATGATGCTGCTGCGCGGCCTGCTCGTCAGCATGGCCGGCCCGACTCCCGGCTACGGCATCCAGCACGTCCTCTCCACGCGCAATCCTCGCGAGGCGGCGCTCGAGAACTGGTGGATGTCGATCGTCCAGCTCATCCCGCGCTTCCTGATGATCGCCGGGATCACGGTGCTGGGGCTCGTCTACTTCATGCCCCAGATCAAGGAGCAGCTCGGCCAGGCGGCGGCCGCGGCCGCCGAGAGCGGCGGCAAGATGGCGTTCGACTTCGAGCAGGTCCTGCCGTACGTGATCCGCGATTTCATCCCCGTCGGAGTCGTCGGCCTGCTGATGGCGGGCCTGCTGGCGGCCTTCATGAGCACGTTCGACTCGACGGTCAACGCCGGCGCGGCCTACGTGGTCAACGACATCTACAAGCGCTACATGCACCCCGGCGCGCGCGAGAGGACCTACGTCCGTCTGAGCTATGCCGTCACCCTTCTTCTGGTGATCATCGCCATCGCCGTCGGCATGCAGATCCGATCGATCCACGAGATCACGGGCTGGATCACCGGCCTCCTCTACGGCGGCTACATCGCGCCGAACGTCCTCAAGTGGCACTGGTGGCGCTTCAACGGACCGGCTTACTTCGCGGGCATGATCGGCGGCATCGCGGCGGCTCTGGCGTTTCCCTGGATCAAGGCTCTCTATCCGGGGCTGAACCCGCACATCTCCTTCGTGATCAGCTTCGTCGCCAGCGTCCTGGCGTCCGGCGTGGTCTGCCTCATTACACGGCCCGACGACGAGGCGGTCCTCAGGAAGTTCTACCGCGACGTCCGCCCCTGGGGATTCTGGAGGCCGATCCGCGAGGCCATCGCGCGGGAGGATCCATCGATCCAGGCGAACCGCAACCTGGGCTGGGACGCGTTCAACGTCGCCAACGGCATCGTCTGGCAGCTCATGCTGATGGTGGTGCCGGTCTGCCTCGTCATCCGCGAGTGGACGACTTTCTGGATCTCGCTCGTGATTCTGATCGCGACGTCGGTCATCATGAAGCTCACCTGGTACGACCGGCTCGAGCCGGCGGATGATGCGACAAAGGAAGCGGAGGAAGCGACATCATGAAGCAGACACCTCGGACCGGAAGCCGCGGGAGCGGATCGGCGCTCGCGCTGGCCGCATGCCTGGCGGCGGGATGCGCCGCGGCCGCTCGCGCGGACGACGCCTTCCCCTTCCTCATCCCGGGCTTCGATGCCGTCCCCGCGGCGACGGATGTCTCGACCCTCTCGCCGCGGCCGGCTGGAAAGGAGGGGCGCGTCTCCATCCGGGACGGACTCTTCGTCGACGGAAGGGGTGAGCGGCTTCGCATCCTCGGCGTCAACTTCTCCTTCGGCGCCAACTTCCCGGAACCCTCCGATGCGGAGAAGCTGGCGGCGCACCTCGCCAAGCTGGGGATCAACGGCGTCCGCCACCACCACATGGACGCGCGCGACATCTGGCGCCAGAAGCCGGATGGAACGCGGGATCTCGACCCCGAGAAGCTCGACCGGCTCGCCTACCTGATCTCCCAGCTGGGGAAAAACGGCATCTACTCCAACATCAACCTCCACGTCTCGCGTTCCGTCACGAAGGCCGAAGGTTTCCCCGATGCCGATCAGCTCCCGGGCTACAACAAGTACATCCTCTACTTCGACGAGCGGCTGCAGGCGATGCTCAAGGAGTACGCCCGCGGACTGCTGACCCATCGCAGCCCGCGGACGGGGCGGCGGATCCTCGATGAGCCTTCACTCGCCTTCGTGGAGATCACCAACGAGAACCGGTTCACCGTCAGCGGTCTCGGTCCCCTCTGGTCTCTTCCCGAGAGATACCAGAGGGAGTTCCAGCGCCGCTGGAACGTCTGGCTCCGGAAGGAGTACAAGAGCACGGACGCGCTGAAGAAGGCCTGGGGTGCCGGAAGCGAGCCGATGGGCGATGACATAGGCGCGTTCGGAGACCTCGCGCGCTCCGCGGAGCCATGGTCGCTCAGCGCGCGAGGCGGCAATCGAGCGCGCCTCGAGGTCGGACAGCCCGGACCGGACGCCGCGAACAGCGCGATGCGGGTCGCGATCGAGGAAGCGGACGGCGTGCTCCACCAGCTCGAGCTCGTCTACCGCGGCCTCACGCTCGAGAAGGGGAAGCTCTACACCGCGAGCTTCTGGATCCGCGCGGAGCGGCCGCGGTCGGTCTACGTGGACGTCTCGCGCGACGGCGATCCCTGGCGGCCGGTGGGACTCGGGGAGACCATCGACGCGACGCCTCGTTGGCAGGAGGTCGTCATCCCCTTCCGAGCGACGGAGACGCTCGAGGAGAGGGCCCGCTGGATCTTCAAGCTCGGCGACAGCGACACGGATATCTGGCTGGCCGACCTTCACCTGCGGCGGGGAGGTGAGCTCTCGGCGCTGGATCCGGAGAGCACCCTCAAGGCGGGGACGATTCCCGTCCCGCGCCGCTCGCTCCAGAAGGCCGTCGCGGATGATGTCACAGGCTTCATGGAGGCGACCGAGACGGCTTTCTTCGCCGAGATGCACCGGTTCTTGACGGAGGAGATCGGCGTCGAGGTGCCGGTGTCGGGATCGCAGGCGCGCTGGCAGGCCCTCTCGGCCTTCGAGCCGCTCGACTTCGTGGACGCGCACGCGTACTGGGAGCACCCGAGGTTTCCGAGACGCCCGTGGGACGCGCGCGACTGGCTCATCCCCAACCAGCCGATGGTCCGCGTCCCGGGAAACGACGCACTGACGCGCCTCGCCTGGCTCCGCGTCTGGGGCAAGCCGTACACCGTGAGCGAGTACAACCATCCGGCACCGAACGACTACCAGATCGAGTGCGTGCCGCTACTGTGCGCCATCGCCGCGCTGCAGGACTGGGACGGCGTCTACGTCTACTCCTACCAGCACGGCAGCGAGAGCTGGGAGAGCGACCGCATCCAGCGGTTCTTTGACATCAACGGCAATCCCGCCAAGCTGGCTCTGATGCACCTCGGCGCCATGCTCTTCCGGCGCGGCGACCTGCGGCCGGCGGAGAGGGAGCTATCGGTCCGCGATGCAACTGGACCCACGCGGGGGGACGCGCTCCGCCATCGCGTCGGCACCGACCTGGCCTCGGAGGATCTCGCCGCGGGCGTGCCGGCGCCGGAGGAGAAGCGCTTCGAGAGCGACACCGGCGAGATCCGGTGGGAGGCGGATGATCCGGCGCGGGCGCGGTTCCTCGTCCTCGCGCCGCGCACGCAGATGGCGCTCGGCTTCATCGGCGAGAACGAGATCCAGCTCCCCGGGCTCTACGCGAAGACTGCGGCATCGCCGCGGAACTTCGGCATCATC